>CAMLQP010000003.1 GCA_946482115.1 uncultured Comamonadaceae bacterium | reverse complement strand
GCAGGGCGCCAGGCGGCCGGGCCGCCGCGCGCGCGTGCGGGCTCGCCCCTTACCGGCGCGCCGATGGGTGACAGCGCGGGCGCCTGGTGCGCCGTGGCGGGCGGTGCCGGCGCAGGTGGAGCTGGTGGCACCCTGGTGGGTGCCACGATGCGCGCCGCGTCGACGTAGCGGCCGCGGCCGGTGGGCTGCAAGTGGCCAAGCTGCGCCAGGCCGGCCAGGCACTTCTCCGCTTCGTTGCGCGACAGAAAGCACGTGGCTTCCACCTCGGCGGCCGAGACGCCTTGCGAGCGCTTGGACAAGCCGATGATGTGACGGGCGGTGGCGCCAAGGTCGGCCAGGTCCATTACTGCGCTCCGGTGACCAGGTGCTCGACCAGGGCGTCCAGTTGCCAGTGAAGCCACTGGATGTCGCCGCTGTTGTCGACGATGTGCCGCGCGTGCCCGTCCACGGCCACCTGCTGCTCGCTCACGTGCGCGCGCACCGGCGCCACGCCCGGTCGCTCGATGCGCGCCGTGACGCCATCGTGGTTGACGATCCACGCCAGCTCGTTCGTGAACCGCACGTCCGTGATGACGATTCGGTCGTGGATGGGCGCGTTCGGCAGGCCCAGGCGCAGCTCTGCGATGCGCAACCAGAAGTTCGGGTCCAGATGGGCGCGCGCCCACTCGGTGCCCAGCGTCTGCGCCATGTGGCGGTAGCTGAAGCCCAGCCCCGGCACGGGCTGTTCCTTGAGGTGCGGCTCGTGGATGTAGGCGTAGTCCAGGCCCGCCGGCACGAACAGGGCCTCCAGCATGTCGCGCATCGGCTCGGCGAACGCATAGCGCTCGAAGCCGTGGGCAGAACACAGGTAGTTCGCCGCCGTGTCCTTCCCGGCGCCGGCCGGGCCGCACAGGCCGAGGATGAGGGGGTCAGGCGCCTTCATGCTGCGACCGCCTCCGACATCGGGCCGCGCGGGTAGCCCGGCGCGCTCACGTCCAGCAGCGCCGCCTGGCCGGATGCATCACGCCGCGGGGTCCAGGTGCTGGTGCCGTCGCCGGCGTCGCTCCACGTGCCCATGCAGTGCCGGGCAACGTGAGCGCTGAAGGCGGCAGCCGTGAGGTACTCTGCCCGCAAGGTGAAGAAAACGAAGCCCGCCACGTCGCGCTGGTGCGTGTGGCGCAGGCTGGCGTCAAAGGGGCGGTGCAAGGCAGACAAGTCGAACAGCCGCAGCCGGCCCGGCTCTAGTGCCAGGGCGCGCAGCAGCAGCATGGGCATGCCGTGGGCGAACACCGGGTGCAGGACGACGGAGGAGCCGTCGCGCCACATCACTTCGTGGCGCTCGGCGTGCACCTCGTAGGGGTGATGCCGGAGGATGACGCGGGTATCAGGCAGCATGAGCGGCCCCCGTCAGCAAGGCCTGGCGCTCGATGGCCAGGCGGTTCGCCTCCACCACCAGCTCGCCCAGGCCGCGGTCCCGCAGCAGGCCGATGAGCACCGCGTGCGTGGTCGCCGCGTGCAGCCGGCGCTCGATCTTGCCGGCCATGTCCAGCACCAGGCGCAGCTCATGCCGCTCCAGCTCCAGGGCCGCGTGCTCGGCCTCCAGCGTGGCGCGGTGCGCCTGGTTGGTCGATGCGCCGTCGGCCAACCAGGCGCGTTTCATCTCGGCCAGTTCGGCCTCGATATGCAGCCGGCGCGTGGTGATCGCGTCCCGCCGCTGCTTCATTTCGTGGAGGTTCAAGGCGTGTGCTCCTTGATGGGGTCGGAGAAGATGACCAGGTCACGCGCGTCGACGACCCGCAGCAGCTCGTGGCCGTGGTCGCGGCACAGCTGCAGCGCGCTGCCGCCGACGCTGACGAATGCGCCGCAGCGCAGCGCCGGCAGCTCGGCTTGAGCGGCCATGTGGTCGGTGGCGTCGGTGCCCAGGTCGATGCGGGCGTGGTACGGCAGGCCGCGCGCGGGCGCGAAGTCCAGCACCAGCAGCATGTGCGGCTGGCCGCCCATCGTGGGCACTAGGTGAGCGTCCCTGGTCAGGGCGCCGCTGACGCGCACCTTGGCGAACTTGCTCAGGTCCAGGCGCTGGATGGGCGGGGTCACTGCCGGGCCTCCAGCGCGGCCAGCTCGCACCGCGCGACGGAGGCGCGGGCGAGCAGCTGGGCCTGGTAGACGCACTCCGCCGCGGTGGTGCACCGCACGGCAGAGGCGGCCACGCGCAGCTGGGCCACGCGCGTGTACAGCATGGCGGCGTGCAGGCGTCTGCACAGCCGGCGAGCGGCGGCGCCCATGGTCAGCCCGCCAGGAAGATCAGCAGCAGGCCGATGGACACCGATCCGCCGGCGATCGCCGCGCCCCAAGTGCAGCCGTGCACCCAGCCGCGCAGGTACACGTGGCGCTCGAACGCGTCGATGCGCGTGACCAGGTCGAAGGCGTTCGGGTGGTGCGGGCCGGGCATCAGGGCTTCCCGCGCGGCCTGCAGGGCGGTGCGCGGGCGGCTCATGACGGCATCCCCGGCGCGAAGCCCATGGGGAACACCGAGCTGACCAGGCAGGCCAGCGCCACCGCGATGGCGGCCATCACCAGCTGCCCGCCGGTGATGGGGCAAGGGTCTTCAATGTCCGCCGGCGGCGCACTTTCGCCTCGGCGATCGGCCCGCGCCATCAGCGCGCAAGCCAGCCAGGTGCCACCCAGGCAGACGGCGATGCAGGCGCCCGCGATCTGCAGCGGCGTCATGCTTGCCGCTCCTCAGTGCGGGCTTCGAACAGGTTGCCGGCGGGGCCGCACGCGGTGCGGCTGAGGCGATTTGCCGCGTCGCAACCCAGGCGCCGCATGACGAGTGCCGGCTCGTTGGGCACGCCGGTGACCAGGCACACCGGAGCGGCCGGGTGCGTGCATCCGCCGATGGTCATCGGCGTCGTGGGGACTCGGCTATCGAGCTGCCAAGCCTGGAAATGCCGGCAATCGACGCACTTTGGCGCTTTCCGGCTGGGGTGAGGGTTCGAGGCCCTCGGTGTAGGCGTCTGCACAGTGCGCTCCCGTCAGGGTGACGGGGCGCACTGTAAATCAGCTTACAGTCAACTGCAAGCCTGCTTTCATTTGGGTGGTGACATGTTTACAGCTGGCTGGCTGCAGAACATTGCACGGAGGTCCCCGAATGCGCTCGGTTGATCGTGTTCCAGGCGGACGAGACCCGTGGTGGTCGATATGAAGCCCGACACACCAGTGAACCCGCCGTAGCTGTTCTTGGCATTGACGCGCCCGCAGAGTGCAAATGCCTCGGGGTCATCCGATCTGTAGAGTCCCTCGTCCGTGAACACGGCGGAATAGGGGTCCTTGAGGTTTCGCTTGAGCTGCTCCCTAAGGGCGTCAGACATGATCCTCGAGCGGCACTTTGCCAGGGCTGCTCCCTTTGCCTTCGCGCACTCAGGCACGTCCGGCGAACTGAAGACCAAGGTCGGCCACAGGATTGCGATCAGCAGGCCGCGGCTGCGCTTCATTGGGGGTCTCCTCCAGTGGGATGGCGGCGGGAAGCATCCAAGATCATCCGGCTCAGGACGCGGTACTCTGCCGGCTCCTCTGCGGCGATCACGTCCAGCGCGCGAGCCAGATCTTGTGCTTCCTCGCTGGGCGTGTACGTCTTAATTGGATCCCCTCGGCCCGTGACGATCCAATCCAGGTTCACCCCTGCCGCCTGTGCGAACTTCATGAGCGGTCCGATGCCGACGCCCATGACGTTGGTTGTCTCCTTTGTCCAGTGGAGCATGCCCGGGCGGCTGAGTCCCGCACGGCTCGCCAAGGTCTCGGGAGGGATGCCATTGGCCTTGGCACGCTCGATTGCCCACGCGATGCGGTCTTGAGGCGTCAGCAGGTGTTGTAGATCCATTTTCGGAGGGTAGAAGCCCATCCGAAAGCTGCCTTGCAGATTAACTGTAAGCTGATTTACACTGCTTCGATGGAGCTGCACCCGGACACCAAGATCATCGACACCCTCGGCGGTGCGACAGCTGTGGCGCGCCTGTGCGGAGGCATCAGCCCCCAGGCGGTGAGCAGCTGGCGACGCGCCGGCATCCCGAAGGCGCGCCGGATGTACCTGGAGCTGTTGCGCCCGGAAGCCTTCGATGACGCGCCCGGTGCAGTGTTGATCGTGGGGGGGCGCGATGGCAGCGAGCATGGCAGTGCTGCTACTGCGTGAGTGCGAAGCCTGCAGGCCTGCCCATGGTGCCCAGGTGCTCCAACCACACCTCCACCCGCACGTACGCCGGGCCTCGCCACTGGTGAACCACGAGGCTCACGGCCCAAGGGCTGCCCTGGGCCAGGTAGATGACCTCTCCTTTCCTGGGGATCGGGCAGGAGAGAGGCAGGAACTGAGGGGCACGCCGGCGCTTAGGCACGAACCGTTCCTGTTCCTCGGGAATGCAGAGTTGGACCTCAATCAATGCTTCCACGTTTCCATTTCGAGTGGTTTTGGGGGCTGCCATATTGAATCGAGTGGTTGCGTTGAATCGATTGAATTGCGCCGTGTCGCGAATGCGACGTATCGGCACAGTTCACTTGACCGTTCTTCCTGCCGCGCATGTATTGCGCTAGGACTGATCTTCGTCAAATGCGCGGCGAGGCGCCATGTCAACGCGGGCCGCGCGTTGACATTGACGCCGCCGCAGAAAGGTGGTCGCAATGGATGTGAGCATGGCGGCATTCCGACTGGTCCACGATTGGCCGGGCGGAGCCAATGCACTCGGGCCCGTAGTGGGCAAGTCGGGCGCCACGTTGAGCCACGAGGTAAGCCCGAGCTATCCGACTGCAAAGCTGGGACTGCTCGACGCGGTGAAGCTGAGCGGCTGGACGGGTGATCGGCAAGTGCTCAATGCCTTCGCTGCCGAGCTGGGCTGCATGGTGGTGCCGCTGGCAGCGAGCGTGCCAGGGGCCGAGTCTGCGGCCGCGCGCATTGCAACCTTGGCGCGCGAGTTCGGTGAACTGATGGGCGCTTGCGCTGCTGGTCTTGCCGATGGCCAGATCAGTGACAACGAGCGTGAACGCATCGAGCGCGAGGGCGGCGAGCTGCTGGGCGCCGTGCAGGCCGTGCTGGCAGAGGTCCGTGCGATCAACACCGCGGGCAAGGATCAGCAGCAGCGGGCGGCGCTGCAGGCGGTGGCGTGATGGCTAGGCTGACGGATGAGCAGTGGGCCGCGATCCGCGCCCGGGTGAATGAATACGCCATGTGCGTCACCGACGCCGCGAACCATCAGAGTGCCAGCAAGGCGGACATCGCACGTTCGGCCGCGCTGTCCGCCCTTCAGGGGGTGCGGCGTGCCATCGAGGCCGGCACCCAGCCGCCAGCTGATGTGCTCAAGGCGGCGCAGGAGTTCGTGGGGAACGACTATCGCGGGCCGCTGCCGTGGGCGAGGAAGGTGTTTGACTGGGTTGCAGGGCTGGACGCCCCCTCGTCGCGAGGGACGCCGACGTGAGGCCGCGCGGCGAACTCCGCGCGCTTCTGGCTGACGCGTTCGGCAGCGGCGTCACGGGTACCACGCGCGACCTGGCCATGCGCACGGGCATCGGCATCACCGCCACGCGGCGCACGCTGGACAACATGCTCCGCGCCGAGGAAGCGGTGGTGGTGAACACCGCGCGCCTCCCCGGCGTGAAGCGGCCGGTGCCCGTGTACGGGCCCAAACCTGCGGCAGCCTCACCGCCGCAGGACTGGTCCCTCATCACCTGCTGGGCGCAGTTCCCAGCGCACACCTAGAACGACGAGACGCACGGGGACAACGCGATGAAAAAGGTGGGGGACCTGCGGGGAGGATGGCACTCCCCGCAGGACACGGATGGCTGACCGCACGCCGATTGACTTTCCACGGCTGGCCGCTGCACTGCTCGACCAGGCGCACCACCTGGTGCCGCAGTGGCTGCCGGCCGGCATCGAGCGCAACGGCCGCTGGTATGTGGGCGACTTCGACGGCTCGCCCGGCGAGAGCGCGAACGTCAACCTGCAGACCGGCCAATGGATCGACAACGCCGCGCCCGATGAGGACAAGGGCGGCGACCTCATCAGCCTGTACGCGCGCATTCGCGGCCTGAACAATGGCCAGGCCGCGCGCGAGCTGATGCAAGACATGGGCTGGGACCGCGCGGGCAGCACGCCCGTGCAGACGCCTGCACGCCGCAGCTCGGCCGGCGCGGAGCCGCAGGACGACAGCATGCCGCCCTGGCTCGATGAGCCCCTGCCCGACACGCCGGCGCCGGCGGGGGTGAAGCGGCGCAGCATGTGGCGGGCGCTGGTCCCGGTGCCAGCGAAGGTTCCCGCACCGGTCTTCGAATGGGGCTTCCGGGACAAGAAGACGGACACCTACGTGCGCTTGCAGGCGGTGCGCACGTGGGAGTACGTGTTCGAGGGCACGCGCTACGGCTACGTGGCGCGCTTCGAGCGCTTCAACTCCGCGGGTGAGGTGACGAAGGACACCCTGCCGCTCACCTGGTGCGTGGACGAGTCCGATGGCCGGCGCACCATGAAATGGCATTGGAAGCAGTGGGAGGCGCCGCGCCCGCTGTACGTGCCCGCCACGCTGCTTTCCGCGGACCTGTCCCTGCCCGTCGTGATCGTGGAGGGCGAGAAGTGCGCCGAGGCCGGGCACAAGCTGCTCGGGCACGAGTTCGATTTCGTGAGCTGGCCAGGCGGCGCCAAGGCCTGGGCCATGGCCAGTTGGGCATGGCTCATGAACCGCACGGTCTACCTGTGGCCGGACTGCGACGCGAAGCGCAAACGCCTATCACGCGAAGAGCGTGAGCGCGGGATCGACCCGGAATCGAAGCCGCTGCTTCCCGAGCCGCTGCAGCCGGGCAATGCGGCCATGGCTGGCATCGGCACGCAGCTGGTCAAGGACCAGGCGTGTACGGTGTTCCGCGTCAACATCCCGAAGCCGGGCGACGTGCGCGACGGCTGGGATATTGCCGACGCGATCGACGATGGCTGGACGGCTGACCAGGTGCGCGACTACATCCGCGCAGCTGCGCCTTTCGTCCCGCCGGATGACTCGGTGCGCGCGGCGGCGGGCCTGAACGGTGCTGGCGAAAAAATCGCGCGTTCCAGGGCTCCCGCAGCTGGTGGGGATGAGGCGCCGGCCGAGGATGCTGGCGAGGCGCCATGGCGGAAGCACCTCATCCTGTCGAGCACGGGCAGCATCAAGCCGGTGCGCGAGAACGTGGTCCTGGCGCTGGACGGCTGGCCGGACCGCAACATCGCCGGCGTGCCTGAGGCGGTGGGCATCATTGCCTTCAACCAGTTCACGAACAACGTGGACAAGCTGAAGGCAACCCCCTGGGGCACGGATGCCGGGCCCTGGGAAGAGTGCGACGAGCTGCTGATGGGCCAGTGGCTGGTGCGTGAGCATGGCCTGCCCAGCATGCCGCGCGAGCAGCTGGAACAGGCCGTGCTGATGGTCGCTCACCTGCACGCCTATCACCCGGTGCGCGAGCAGCTGGAGGCCTGCCGCAACACCTGGGACGGCACCAAGCGGCTGGAGACGTGGCTTCGGCGGTGCTGCCTGGAAGAGGATGAGTGGGACGACGACGATTCGCGGCCCGATGTGCGCGACCTGTACCGCTATCTGGCGCTGGCCGGCAAGTGGTTCATCATGGCCATGTGCTGCCGGGTTCTACCGCCCGAAAAGCGCGGCGCCGACATCGTGCGCGGGCCCGGCACCAAGTTCGATTACATGCTCATCCTGGAGGGGCCGCAGGGCTACGGAAAGTCCACCGTGGCCAAGGTGCTGGGCGGCGAGTACTTCGCCGACACGGGTCTGACGCTGGGCGAAAAAGACTCGTACCAGAACATCCAGGGTATTCGGGTGTACGAGTGGGGCGAGCTGGACAGCATGTCCCGCCAGGAGGTGACGAAGGTCAAGTCCTTCATCAGTTCGTCGAAGGACCGGTTCCGGGCCAGCTTCGACAGGCGGCCGCGGGACTACCCGCGCCAGGTGGTGTTCGTCGGCACGACGAACGAATCGCACTACCTGAGCGACACCACGGGCAACCGGCGCTTCTGGCCGGTGCGCATCACGCGCCGGCTCGACGTGGACTGGCTGCGGGAGAACGTCGACCAGCTGTTCGCCGAGGCCATCGACTGCCTGGACCGCAACGAACCGTTCTGGCCGAGCGCGAAGGAACAGCGAGAGCTGTTCGACCCGCAGCAAAAGGCCCGCTCGATGGAAAGCGGCATCGAGGCCGCGATCAGGCACTACCTGTACGACGAAGACCAGAAGGTCCCGCACCAGGGAGTGAATGGCTCGCTGGTGTCGGAGATCGGCATGAGCGAGCTGCTGTCCCGCATCGGCTTCACCATCGACAAGCAGACCGACGCCGTCATCAAGAAGGCCGGCGCCGTCATGCACATGCTGGGCTGGGAGGTGCGCCGCACCAGCCTTCCCGGCAGGCCGCGCGTGTACGTGCGGCCGAAGGCCTCGGACCGCCCGCCCCCAGCGAGCGGCAGCCCTGGATCACCAGTCGCACCCGGCCCGACGCAGGGCCAAACCGTAGAGGACCCTGATGCGATCCCGTTCTGACCCCCGATCGGCAGGCGTGCCGGACAAGGTCAGCGGTCGCTGGGTGGCGGCCATGTAGCTGGCCGCGACCGGGCGCACCCGGACCTGTCCACGTGTCCACGTTCGTTGCACTGATCTGCCGCCAGGCTCAAGCCCTGTCAGCAGGCCAGCCGGGCGGAGCCACGCCGACAGGTCCGTGTGCCGGGGCTCAGCATGGCGGGCGCAGGTGCACGCGCGCGCGGACGCGCCCGCCCGAGCCCGAATCCCATGTGGCAGATCGAAGAAAGGAACATGGACAGGATGGACACGAGCAAGAACCGATGGGCCTGGCTGCCGGCCCAAATGCCTGGTGTGGCGAAGCTGATGGCCGAGAAGCGGGCCAAGCTGGGGGCCGCGCACGTGGGCGAGTGCTGGAGGCGCGGCGTCATCGAGCGGCAGCCCGGGTGGTTCTTTGCGCGTGAGGGTGCGCTGGCGGTGGGCACGCCTTGGGATGACCCGCTGCTGGCCAACTTCGCAGCGGCCAGCGTCACCAGCACGCAGGCGCTGCTCATCCTGAGGGAGCCGGCTGGTGCGTGATGAAGTCATCGAGGTCGTGGTGGAGCGTCGGCTGCAGGAGTGGGCCGCCTGGGTGACGGTGAAGGGCGGCAACGGCTACCCGGTGACCAACGTGCTGCACCAGTCGTGGATGCCACCAGCGCCGGGCACCACGCCCACGCTCAAGACCGTAGACGGGAAGCACGGGCGAGTTCGGGAGACGCACCGCGCGATCGGCATGCTGTCGGTCCGCCTGGCGAACACCATCGTCGTGCACTACTGCATTGGCCTGCGCGGCCAGCCCGCTGCCCGGCGCCTGCAGTGCGCCGAGAGCACGGTGCGGTATCGCATTCGCGAGGCGCATCGTCAGATCGGCCTGTACCTCAGCGAGTGAACCTGAGGGGGTTTTACGCGTTATCGCTTCTCCCTACATTTCGGGCACGCTGGTGCGCGGGGTCCCCAACCTCCCATGCATCGGTGAGTCTCCTCAAGTGCGTCCATGCGGCCCGCTGCTCAGCGATGAGCGCGGGCCGCTTCTTTTCCCACCCGCCATGCCGACCGCTGCCCTGAAGCCATGCACGAAGTGTGGTGTGACCGTGCGCGACGGCACGAGCCGATGTGCCAAGCACCGGATCAGCCCCGGAGACTTCGCTGACCCGAACCGCGGTAGCCGCCATGCGCGCGGCTACGGTAGCGCGTGGGACCGCCGGCGTGAACTCATCCTGCGCCGTGACGAGGGCACCTGCCAGCCGCACCTTGCTGAAGGCCTCGTGCACCGGGGAACGCACGTGGACCACAAGACGAACAAGGCCGAATGGCAACGTCTGCACGGCTCACTCGTCGGTTGTGACGATGAGACGAACCTCTGGTGCGTCTGCGCTGACTGGCACCGATCGAAGTCCGGTCGCGAGGGTGCGCAAGGCGCCGGCCGCTTCTCCCGTCTCATCGCTCAGCAGGGGGGGGTGGAAAACTCTGGGGCCGCCCAAGACGGGACCGGTTGCCTAGCACTCTGCGATGCGCCGGGAAATGGGGAGGGGGGGGTATCCCCCGGAGGGGTCTGACATGGCAGGTCGCAAGGCGCTCCCTTCGAACGTTCACCTCATCAGAGGGAACCCGAGTAAGAAGAGCGATGAGGAACTGGCGGGCGGCACAGCAGTGCGCGTGCCGATCGTCGTGCCGGCCTGCCCCCAGCACCTGGGACCGGAAGCCCGTGCTGAGTGGCGCCGCATCTCGCCTCACCTGGTCACCGCCGGCCTGGTCACTGAGCTGGACCGCGCTGCGCTGGCCGGCTACTGCCAAGCCTGGGGCGAGTGGGCCGTGCTGGAGCGCAAGGTGAAGGACCTGATCGGCACGAACGGCGCTGACGCGTTGGTGGATGTGACGCCCAGCGGGTACAAGCAGGTGTCTGCGTTGGCCCAGGCCAGGGATCGCGCACTCGACCGGATGCTTCGCTTCGCGAAGGAGTTCGGGTTGACGCCCGCGTCTCGCATTGCGTCGACGGCTGGTCAGCAGATGGCGCTGCCGGGGATGCCCGACGATCCGATGGAAGGCTTCCTTCAGGCCGGTGGCGCGCTGCCGCGCGGGAGCGCCACCTGATGGCTGAGCATCAGTCGGTTGCTGATCGCGCGACCGACTATGCGCTGCGCGTTGCCTCGGGCGAGGAGATTGCAGGCCCGTGGGTGCGCCTGGCTGCCGCGCGGCATCTGCGCGACCTGGAGACGGGGCCAGCCCGTGGCTTGACCTGGCGGCCGGAAGCCGCTGCGCACGCCATCGGCTTCATCGAGTGTCTGCGGCATTACCAGGGTGAACACGCTGGTAAGCGGTTTGTTCTGTCGCCGTTCCAGTGCTTCATTGTCGGCAGCGTCTTCGGCTGGTATGCCGCCGACGGCGGGCGGCGCTTTCGCGTCGCCTACGTTGAGATTGCCAAGGGCAACGGAAAGACACCGCTGGCCGCTGGGATCGCGCTCTATGCGTTGGTGGCAGATGGTGAAGCGGGCGCCGAGGTGTACAGCGCGGCGACCTCGCGCGACCAGGCTGGCATTTGCTTCACGGACGCGAAGGAGTTCGTGAATGCATCGCTACCGCTGCTGCGGCGCCTGCAGGTCGGGCACTCAAACTTGGCCTACTTGGCCACGTCCAGCTACTTCCGGCCGGTGTCCGCTGAGGGGCGGGGCCTGGATGGGAAGCGGCCGCATGTCGTCATCGTTGATGAGCTGCACGAGCACCCGTCGCCGGTAGTGGTGGAGAAGATGCGAGCTGGCACGAAAGGCCGCACGCGCTCGCTCATCTTTGAGATCACGAACAGCGGCTATGACGAAACCACGGTGTGTTTCGAACACCATGAGTACAGCATTCAGGTGCTGCAGGGTGTGCTGGAGAACGACGCCTGGTTCGCTTTCATCGCGGCCCTGGACAAGAAGGATGATCCGTTCGCGGATGAGGCCTGCTGGCCGAAGGCAAATCCGAACCTGGGCCAGTCGGTCACAAGGACGTACCTGCGCGAGCAGGTACTGGAGGCGAAGAGTCTGCCCAGCAAGCGCAGCCTTGTGCTGCGGTTGAACTTCTGTCGCTGGACAGAAGCGAGCGAAAACTGGGTGGACATGGAGCACTGGAAGCTGTGTTCCACGCCAGTGGACGAGGTGCTGCTCCGCGGCCGCCGATGCTTTGGCGGGCTGGATCTGGCTTCGGTCAGCGACTTCACGGCTTGCGTCTACGTGTTCCCGCCTTTGGTTGAGACCGGCCTGTGGGAGGTGGTGGTGCGCCTCTGGTTGCCGCAGGCGGCCGTCGACAAGCTGCGCGCGAAGGGCTTGCTCAAGGACCTGGATTCCTGGATCGAGGCGGGGCTGATCAAGGTGACGCCCGGCAACGTTGCCGACTACTCGTTCATTCGCAAGACCATCAATGAGGACCGAGAGAACTTCAACCTGGTGCAGCTGGGCGCCGACCGGTGGAACAGCTCGCAGCTGGTGACCGACCTGCAGGATGACGGGGTGGAGGTGGTCAATGTCGGGCAAGGCTTCGCCAGCATGAGCGGGCCTTGCAAGGAATTGGAGCGGCTGTACATGAGTCACCGACTTGCCCACGGGGGGCACAAGGTGTTGCGCTGGATGGCCAGCAACGTGGTCGCCACGAAAGACGCAGCCGACAACATCAAGTTCGACCGTGCGAAGGTTCGCAACAAGATCGACGGCATGGTCGCGCTGGTGATGGCCCTGGGCCGGGCAATCGCGCCGCAGGAAGAGGAAGAGGGCGCACCGGGCGCCATCGTGCTGGACCTGACGACAGCATGAGCAACGTCTTCAATCTCGAAGCGCGCTACCGGCCGTCTGAGATCCTGACCGGCTGGATGGCCGGCCGCCGCAGCGGTGGCAGCGTCCAGGCCGCCGGCGGTGAGAACTCGGTCACGACCGGCCTGACGCTGGAGCAGCTGATGGAGCAGCTTGGCGTCGTCGGCATGTCCAGCTCGGGCGAGAACGTGACGGCCGAAACCGCGATGCGCGTTTCCGCGGTGTATGCCTGCGTCTCGCTGCTGGCCGGGACGCTCAGCACGTTGCCCCTCGGCCTCTTCGAGCGCGTGGGCCAGGACCGGCAGCCGACCGAGCACGACTACTGGTGGTTCCTGAACGAGTCGGCCAACGACGATATGACCAGCGCCACGGCGTGGGAGATGGTCTATCTGTCGAAGCTGCTGCACGGTGATGGCTTCGCCGAGCTGCTGCGCCCCAGCATCTACAGCTCGCGCGTGATCGGATTCCGCCCGATGCCGCGCTGGAGGACGCAGCCGTTCAAGGACCCGGGCACGGGGCAACTGCTGTATCGCTTCCAGCCCGAGATCGGGCCTCAGCGCGTGCTGCATGCCGACGACGTGTTGCACCTGTCGAGCATCGGCTTCGACGGCGTGACAAGCCCGAGCCCAATCACCTATGCGGCGCGGGAAGCCGTGGGCGTGGCACTGGCCGGCCAGCGCTACACCGGGAAGTTCTTCAGCGAGGGTGCAACCTTCGACTACGCGCTGAAGACTGCGAAGAGCATGGACCCGACGCAGCTGGAGGACCTGAGGGCAACGCTGAAGGCGCGCATGGCCGGCTCCCGCGCACCGCTGATCCTTTACAACGGGCTCGAGCCCGCACAGCTCAGCGTCAACAGCAAGGACGCCGAGATCCTCGGCACGCGTCTGTTCACGGTCGAAGAGATCTGCCGCATCTTCGGCGTCCCGCCATTCCTGATCGGCCACACCGAGAAGTCCACCAGCTGGGGCACTGGCCTTGAGCAGCAGGGTTCGGCCTTCGTGCGGTACGCGCTGCGCCGACACACGGTGCCGACGGGTCAGGAACTGAACCGGAAGCTGTGGCCGACGCGGGCGCGCTACTTCGTCGAACACGACCCGTCCGCATTGCAGGCCGGCGATATGAAGGCTCGATTCGAGTCCTATCGCATCGGCCTCGGCCGTGCCGGCGAGCAGCCGTTCCTGGACGTGGACGAAATCCGCCGGCGCGAGAACCTGCCACCGAATGCCAACCTGCGGGCCGCTCCCGCGGTTCAACAGCCCAACCCGAAAGAGGACGACGACGATGCGCCGCAATCGCCTGATGCAACTGCTGGCTGACAACCGCCGGGCCTTCACTCCCATCGAGTCGCGCATCGTGCGCGCCGAGGCCTCCAGCGAGGTGGCGGTGTACCTGTACGACCCGATCGTCGCTGACCGGATGACCGCGGAGTGGTGGGGCGGCGTGTGCCCGCAGGACTTCGTGCCCGCGTTCCGCGCGATCGAGGCCGAGAAGATCCGCCTGTACGTCAACTGTCCCGGCGGCGACGTGTTCGCTGCCGAGGCCTTCTGCCAGGCCATCCGTGAGCAAAGCGCGCACGTGGTCGCCCAGATCGAGGGCCTTGCGGCCAGCGCGGCGACCGTGATCACCTCGAACGCCGACGAGGTGCTGATCACCTCCAACTCGAAGTTCATGGTCCATCAGTCGTGGACGATGGGCTGGGGGAACGCCCAGGACTTCGCCGCGCTGATCGAGCTGCTGAACAAGTGCGACTCGTCCATGTACGCCGAGTACGTCCGGAAGACCGGCGCTGACCTGGACCAGGTGCGGCAGTGGTGCGAGGCAGAGACCTGGTTCACGGCCGAAGAGGCGGTGGATGCCGGCTTCGCCGACAGCATCGCCATCACCGGCGCCGCGCCGTCCGCCCAGGCCCCTGACTGGAAGCTGAACGCATACCTGATGGACCGCAAGCCCGTGCAGACGCCTGCACAGCCGCCCGCGGCCAGCCAGGCCGACCAAGACCACCGCGCCCGCCAGCTGCAGCGCCTGCAGCTGATCGAGCGCTTGCAGATCGCGTAGCGCCCTCGCGCGACCGAGCCAGGCCCGCTTCGGCGGGCCTTTTCTTTGACACCACCGAAAGGACCACACCATGAGCAAACTCGCTCAACTGCGCGAGCGTCGCAACGCCAAGGCGAAGGACGCCAACGAACTGAACGCGAAGTACCCGGCGGACAAGCGCATGCCGAAGGAAGACGTCGATCGCCTGGACGCCATGCTGGCCGAGATCGAAGCGATCGACGACGAGATCAAGCGCGAAACGCGCCTGGCGCAGCTGGCCAGCGAGCAGACCGACAACCTGCTGAACCGGGTCCGCGACGAGTCCACCCGTGATCCGGCGCGCCAGAGCGAGCACAGCAAGGCGCTGCGCGCGTACCTGATCGGCGGCGTTGCGGCGCTGACCGAGCAGCAGCGGACCGAGATGTTCGGGCGGCAGACCGAGGATATCCGCCAGGCGATGGGCGTCCGTCCGCAGGGCGCGATGAGCACCACGACGCCCGCCGAAGGCGGCTACACCACTGCCACCGAATACATGCGGTCGCTGGAGGAGGCCATGAAGGCCTACGGCGGCATGCTGGGCGTGGCGAGCGTGATCAACACCGCCAGCGGCGCCTCCATGAACTTCCCCACCGCGGACGCCACCGCGGAAGAGGGCGAGATCGTCGGGCAGAACACCGGCGCCACCGGTGCTGACACTGGTTTCGGGAACACGGTGCTGGACACCTACAAGTACAGCAGCAAGAAGATCGCCCTGCCCTGGGAGCTGATCCAGGACTCTTTCCTGGACATTGAGGCCTACGTGATGGGGGTGCTGGCCGTGCGCCTGGGCCGCATCACGAACAAGCACTGGACGATCGGGACCGGCACCGGTCAGCCGCGCGGCATCGTCACGGGCTCGGCGGTCGGTAAGACTGGCACCACGGGCCAAACGTTGACCGTCATCTATGACGACTTGGTGGACCTGGAGCACTCCGTGAACCGCGCCTATCGTGCGGCTGCGCGCTGGATGTTCGCGGACTCGTCGCTCAAGGTCCTGCGCAAGATCAAGGACAGTGAGGGCCGCCCCATCTTCGTGCCGGGCTACGAGCAAGGCAACCCGGGTGGCGCACCGGATCGCCTGATGGGCAAGGAAATCGCCATCAATGACGACGTGCCGGCGATGGCCGCCAATGCCAAGTCGATCCTGTTCGGCGACTTCAAGAAGTACATCATTCGGAAGGTGATGGATCTGACGATGTTCCGCATGACGGACAGCGCGTTCACCACGCTCGGCCAGGTCGGTTTCGTCGCCTTCGAACGCATGGGCGGCAACCTGGTCGACGCCGGCGGCGCGGTCAAGCACTACGCCAACTCGGCCACCTGATCCAGGCCTGCGGTGGGGGAGGGTGCAGACGCCTGCACCTTCCTCCGTCTCTCTCCCCATCCTCCCACCGACAAGGACCAATCCCCATGTCCAAGCTCGCATTTGCTCGCGTCCTGTGTGACGTGGGCGCCCATGGCCTGAAGGCAGGCCAAGTCCTGGAAGCCGACGCGGAGCTGATCAAGCAGCTTGCCAAGGACGGCTCCGTCGATCCGCACAAGGAAGCCGTGGCCTACGCCAGGCAGCAGGGCGCGCAGGTCGTTCGCAGCGCCATTACGGTGGCGGCCGAACAGCGCCAGGCCGAAATGGACGCGCTGCGCATCGAGGCCGCCCAGCTCGATGACCTGAAGGCCAAGGCCACGGACGAGGCCACCGCGGCCGCGCTGGACGCGAAGCTGGCCGCGTTGAAGGCTCGCTTCGACGAGCTGGCCGCGCTGGGCTGACGCGCCGCCTGCATCACCACCCACGAGGGGCGCCAATCGGCGCCCCTCGGTCTTTCAGGAGCCACCCCACATGAAGACCTTCGATCACCTGCGCAAGCAGCTCGGCGCGCTGTTCGTCGCCGGCTTGCTGGCGCTGCTGTCCGTCCTGCCAACCACCGCGCTGCGCCTCGGCGCGCCTGCGGCCGCGGTCGCGATCGGCATCACCGCCATTGCGCCGTCAACGGCCGATGCCGCGCTGGAGTTCAGCACCGCGGCGCGCAATGCGCGCCTCGAAGCGATCAATTCGCTGCTGAGCAATGGCACGATCAAGATCTACAGCGGCACCCGCCCCGCTGACCTGGGCACACCGACCGGCACGCTGCTGGCCACGCTGCAGCTGGGCGCCACTGCGGGCACCGTCTCCAACGGCGTGTTGACCATCGGCAGCGTGACGCAGAACAACTCATTGCACGTCAGCGGCACGCCGACATTCATCCGCTACTCCACGTCCGGCGGCACGGCGGTGGCGGACAACGACATCGGCGCCGGCGCGGGGAACGTGACGTTCAACGGCACGGTGGTCACGGGGCAAAACGTCACCGTCACCGGCCTGACGATGACCGACGGCAACCAGTAACGCGGGAGATACGCGTGGCAATGCCGGTGCACCTGCGATACAACGTGGGCACGGGGCAGCCCATTCACGGCGGCCGTTTCCCAGGCGGCCGCCTGAGTGGCGCCGTGACCTTGGCCGCCGCCATCGCGGCCGGCACGTTGGGCGTGCAGGAATCCGCCCTGGCCGGCAATGTGCTACTGGATCCGGCCGTCGCGGCGGGCACGCTGGAAGGTCACGTCTGGCCGACCTGGCGCGCTGCGATTGCGCCGTTCACGTGGGGGATTGCGACCAGCAGCAAGCTGGAAGACCTGCAGGCCGGGCTCAACCTCATCACGCCGGCAGGCGCGGACTGGCGCACCCGCGGCATGACCGCGGGCATCATGAGCGCGTGGGTGGGGACCGTCTGGGATGAGTCCCTGCTCGAAGCCCGCTTGATCAATGGCGGTGGGCACACGGACTACGGCGGCAATGAGGGCTACGGCTGCGCGTTCGGCGCAAACAGCCCCAGCATGCGCATGCTGTGGGCGCCCTCGGGCGCATTGCCGGGCCCCGCCATCACCACGGTCGGTGATGGCCTCGACTTCACCGCGTGCTACAGCGACGGGCGCCTGCGCGCGAGCCACACCTACGCGCATGTAATCCACATTCCCGGTCGCGCTGATGGGCTGGGCAAGGGGGACTACCTAACGCGGATGTCGAGCGTCCACTACAGTGGCAACGGCAACATCCGCCAGATTCGCCGCGCCAACCCGGACGGCACCAATGACCTGGTGCTCGACTACACCGCGTTCACGGGCGCGGGCGCGGTGTCCGGTTCCGGCGCGGGGATGAACTGCTGGGACCCGGACACGGACGGCGGCGTCCTGTGGATCACGAACAAGTCCACGGACGCGGGGCTTTTCAAAGTCACGCCGACTGCCTCCGGTCCGTGGGACTGCCAGCTGATCGACCAGCACACGATCACGCCGTACTTCGGCGACCAGATCGTCTATGCCGGCGGCCCGCTGCGGTCGGTGGTCGCGGTCTCGCGTGGCGACGTGGCTGGCGTATGGCGCGTCGGCGCGGGTGCCACGAATCAGCAGGTGCCCACGGTCACCGGCGCCCGCAGCGCGGGCTTTGCAATCCGTTCATCCGTCGACGGCTTCGGTGCCTGCTGGTGCCCGGACTACGGCCCGCGTGGTGCCGTCGCGGTGTATCAGCAGACGAGCCTCACGACCGAGATCACGGTCATCGAGCCGACGAGCGATAACACCTCGCTCCCTTGGGCGCGCACCGTCATTCCCGTCGACCCGGGCAACACCGTCGTCCCGCCGGTGTCGCCGGCTGATGGCCTGATGACCCGCTTCTGGTACAGCAGCCGGCTCAAGGGCTTTTTCGCGTGGTTCTCAACCACGCAACCGGTTTACTTCTTCGCTATCGCCTAAAGGAGGCGACCAATGGCAACAGGTGATCGAATCGTTTCGGTGGGCACGCCAAAGGCCTTGATGACCGGTGGCGGCGCCATTGCCGCCGGGGCCCAGCTGGTGGCATCGACCGCAAACTATTCCGTGGTCACGGACGGGCTGGGCTACCCCGACGTGCAGTTCGTTCTGACCGTCACGTTCGGCGCCGCAGCGCCGGTGCAGGGCTCCCTGCTGGTACTGGTTGCCCGCCCCCTGGACATCTCGGGCACCAATGACGCCCCGGTGCCCGAGGTTGCCCGGCCCACCCGCGTCATCGGTGTTTTCGAGGTCGACGATGTGACGTCGGCGCAGTACCTGCTGCTGCGGGGTGACTTCGCTGAGGATGTGCCGCTGCTCGCTGAGTACTACCTGCGAAACGACACCGGCCAGGCGATCTCTTCGTGGGACCTCGTGGCTCTGCCGCGCACCTACAAGATTGCTGCGTAACACGCAATGAGCACGGCAGCGCGCAGGCGCACCCCGGACCGCTTCGGCACGCGACTACCGCGCCTGGATGAGCGGTCGCCCCTGATGGCGGGGCTGCTGTTCGCTGGCGCCAACGTCGGCACGACGAAGTTCGACCTGGTGAGCCAGAAGTTCGGCGTGCGTACAGGTACGGGGCGCGCGGCCAGCCCGCTGGGCGGCGAAGGGCCGATGTACGGCACGGGCAGCTATGTCGACTTCGCGGCGCCTGCGACGCTGGACGCGACGAAACCCACCACGGTGGCGTGGGAGCAGCAGCCGCGCGCCAGCACCGCGTACAACACCATCTTGTTCATCAGGCCGCCGGTCAACAGCACGCACGGCTTCCTGATCCTGGAGGCCTTCAGCGACAGCAGCTCCTACTTCATCGCTGGTCCGCGGTCGGGCTCCAACGGGCCGAACTTCAGCGCGTCAATCGGTTCAGCGACATCCCTGCGTTGCGATCGGTTCGTCCTGACCTTGGCGGCCGGGATGGGCAACGGCGCGGTGGGCAATTACGTGCTGTGGCGCAACGGCGTGCGCTACACCACGGCCGCCACGGGCGCGCTCAGCGCCAACACCACTGCGGGCTTCCGCTTCGGCGCCAACGACGCCGGCAACAACCCGCACGAGGGCTACATCGGCCGCCCGCGCATCTGGCAGCGAGTGCTGACGGATGAGGAGTGCGCCGCCTGGTCGCTGGGCGAGATTGATGTGGTGCGGCGCCGCCGCGTCGACCTGGCGCCGGCGCCGGTGGTCTCCGCGCTGACCGGCAATGTCACGCTGGACGACGTGCTGCCCGCGGGCACGCTCAGTTCGTCCGGCAGCGACCTGTCCGGCAACGTGCAGCTGGACGATGTGATGCCCTCCGGCATCCTTGGCCTCGCTCCGGGGACCATGACCATCAGGGTGGTCAACGAGAACAACGGCCCGCAGCTCGGGATCACCATCCCCTTCGTGACGGTCCAGCGCTTGACGGACGCCGCCCAGGTCCTGGTGCTGGCCAACCAGGTGACCACCGGTGCGGGTGACCTGGTGGTCACCAGTGCCGCTCTGGTGCCTGGCGTGTGGTACGTCATCGCGGCCTGGCACACCGACCGCACCAAGGCCGGCGTGTGGATCCGGCAGGCGGGGGCGGCCTGATGGAGGTGTACGGCGCGCCCCCGCTGGGCCTGGACGGTGGCTACTACGGCGGGCACGCGCTGGGCGTGCTGGCCGAGCAGCTTGCGACCGAGGGCGTGGATGGCCCTGGCTACCTGGCCCCCTGCGTCACGCTGCCGGCCGATGCTGGCAAGCGCGTGCGCGGGCCGATCACCCGCTGGCCGGCGGCCGGCCTCACCGTGTACGCGGATGGGGCATTCGACTACCCGGCCGAGTCGCCGTCCGACTACGCCCTTTTCTGGCTCATCGTGGACGGTGAGCCCAGCGCGCTGGACATTGGCTTCGGCGCGGGGATCGGCCGGATTGAGCTGAACGTGGGCAGCGGCCTGTCCGGCAATGTGCAGCTCGATGACGTGCAGCCGGGCGGCACGCTGATGGGCGCCGTCACCCTTGGCGGTGATGTCACGCTCGATGACGCGCAGGGCGGCGGCGGCATCGTCGGCGTGTTGCGCCAGGTGCGCGCGTCCCTGCGCAGCGGCGGCGCCCGACCGCTGCAGCGAGCCGGTGCCCGCAGGCCCAAGCAATAGCAGGCAAAAGACATGGCAATTCGGAAGACCGTTGAACCGGCACAGGAGCCGATCAGCCTGGACCTGGTGCGTGCCCAGTCGAAGATCCCCGGCAAGGACGAGGATGAGCTGCTGTCGCTGTACATCGCGGCCGCGCGCGAGGAAGCGGAGACGCGCACGCGCCTGGCGCTGATCACGCAGACCTGGGAGCAGACGCTGGACGCGTTCCCGTGCGGCGCGATCAAGCTGCTGAAGCCGCCAGTCCTGGAGATCGTCAGCGTGCAGTACGTCGACCAGGCCGGCGACCTGCAGACGCTGGATGCCGAGTCCTATGTGCTGGACCGCCGCGTGTCGCCCGGCTGGCTCCTGCCGGCCGACGGCACCGAGTGGCCGGCGACGGATGACGTGGTGGACGCCGTCACCATCACGCTCCGCGCCGGATTCGGTCCGCAGCCCACCGACGTGCCCGCTGCGATCCGGCACTGGATGCTGATGACCGTGGCGGCGTCCTACGCCCAGCGCGAGGCGCTGGACGCCACCGGCCGGGTCACCCTGCTGCCGGACTGCTACGCGGACCGCAAGCTGGATCCCTGGATCAATTACGCGGGCGTGTGACCATGATCGCTGCCGGCAAGTACGACCGCCTCATTCAGTTCGAGGTCCAGGTCAAGACCAAGGACCAGCGCTTCAACGCGCCCACCGTCAGCTGGGTCCCCCACGGCGAGAAAGCCTGGGCCCAGGTCATCGAGTCATCGACCGAGCCCGGTTCGAATCCGGGCGCGGCCGAGGGCGTGGCCGCCTACGTGCGGCCCACGAAGGTCAGGATGCGCTGGCGCGGCGACATCGACCGCACCACCATGCGCATCAACTTCGGCGGCCGCATCCTGCGCATCACCGGCACCGCCGAACTGGGTCGGCGGCAAGAGCTGGAGCTGGCGTGCGAAGAGTGGGGGCACCAGCAGCATGGCTGACGCCAAGAGCGTGAAGGGCCTGGCCGCGCTGCAGCAGGCGCTGGACACGCTGCCGGCCCGCCTGGAGGCGAACGTGATGCGCGGCGCCCTGCGCGCCGGCGTGCGCGTCTATGCCGACCTGGCGCGGACGATGGCGCCCGAGGCCGAGCCCAGCGAAAAGAACAGACGTCTGTACGGCGGGCGCCGCGGCCTGCTTCGGGATTCCATCCGGGTTCGCGTGTCGTTGAAAAACGGGCGCGTCACGGCGCGCGTGGTGGCCGGCGGCAGGGTAGGGTCGGCGGACGCCTATTACGCGAATTGGGTGGAGAAGGGCACGAAGCCCCACACCATCCGCATCGTCTCCGCGCGCGCGCTGGACATCGGCGGCAACAGCAGCGGCGGCTGGGTGGTGACGCAGGTCCAGCACCCAGGCGCCCAGCCGCACCCGTACATGGAGCCAGCGTTCGACCAGGGCACGGACCAGGCGGTGCGCGCCGTGGCCGCCTACGTGCGCAAGCGCCTGGCCAGCAAGCACGGCATCAATGTGCCCGACACAGGGAGCGCTGATTGATCCCCGAGCAAATCCTCATCCACCTGCTGCGCGAGCATGCAGGCGTTACCGAGCTGGTGGGCGCAGACGGCGTGCATCCCGGCATGGCGCCGGATGGCGCGCCGGTGCCGTGCGTCGTCGTCAAGCGCATCGACGCGCAGCAGCTGCACCGCCCGCTGAAGCCAAAGCCTGGCGGCTTTGCCCTGTGCCGGGCCCGCATGCGCGTCGCAGGCCTCTATCCCAGCCCGGCCGCCGGCGGCTACGTGGTGGGCAAGACGCTGCTGCAACACATCCGCCAGGCCTGTGGCAACAAGCAGGGCACGCTGGCTGGCTTCGAAGGCTCCAGCGTCAGCGCCGCGATGAGCAGCCCGGAGGCACCGAACACCGCCAACGACCTGACCATCGAGCCCACCGACTTCATGGTCACCTACCGCGAACCGCTGTAGCACAAGAGCACCCGCCGGCAACGGCAGTCCCGCCGCCCGCTAGCACGCAAGTGCAGCGGGCGGTTTTCATTCAAAGGAGCATTCCATGAGCATTCAAACCAATGCCGGCGCCAGCTTTGCGGTCTGCGCAACCTTGCCGGCCACCCACAACGCCGCAGGCTTCAACGCGCTGCCGTTCGCTGAAGTTGGCGAGCTGACCAACCTGCCCGAATTCGGCCGCAAGTACGCGCTGATCACGCACAAGCCGATCAAGACCCGCGCCACCCAGAAGCGCAAGGGCAGCTACGACGAGGGCCAGCTGCCGCTCGAACTCGCGCTGGACGAAGACGACGCCGGCCAGCAGATCATGATGGCCGCGTCCGAGTCCGACGAAGTGCACGCCTTCCGCGTCACGATGCAGAACGGTGACAAGTACTTCATGCTCGGCATGGTGATGGACTGGACCATCGGCGGCGGTGACGTCGACCAGGTGACCTCGGCCAAGTCCACGGTCGAGCTGACCAGCAACAGCGCCGGCCAAGGCATCGTGAAGGATCTGGCCGCCTGATCGGGCTGGCCGCTCACTTTCACGCCCCATCACCACCTGAAGGAAGAACGTCATGCCCACAACCCTCAAGGCATCCATCAAGTGCAGCGTCGCCGCGCTGTTCACCAGTACGCAGAGCTTCGGTGAAGCCGCTGACAACATCCAGAAGAATGCGTCCGTGGCGTTCGCCAACGGCGCCGGCGCGAACCAGGCCGACAAGATCTGGCGTGCGACGCGCACGCTCGCCGGCGGCGCGAACGAAGAGCTGGACCTGGCCGGCGTGCTGGAAGACGCGTTCGGCAACCTGCTGGCCTTCGCCAGTGTGAAGGCCATTCTTGTCACCGCCGCGGCCGGCAACACCAACAACGTGGTGGTGGGCGGTGCCGCGGCCAATGCCGTGCCGCTCTTTGGTGATGCCACCGATACCGTGGCCATCCCGCCCGGCGGCTTCTTTGCGTTGGCTAGCCCGGCCGCCAACGGCTGGGTGGTCACCGCCGGCACTGGCGACAAGCTCAAGATCGCCAACAGCGCCGGCGGCACCGGCGTCACGTACGACATCGTCATCATCGGCGACTGATCCCAGCGGCCCCAGGGGCCGCGCAACCGAGCGCACCGACCCGGCTGCGTTCGCTTCCTTTCGCGGGGGAGCGGCGCAGCTGGGCACGGGCGCATTCCATGCGGCCACCTCCGGGTGGCCGCTGTCGTTTCCTACCCCGCGAAAGGTACGTCCAACATGAAGACCAGCACCATTGCAGTCAAGGATCTGCACACCATCCACGTCAAGGACGCCAGTGGCGCGCCCATGTACGACCTCGGCGCCGACGGCAAGCCCGATGAAACCAAGCCGGTCGAAATCGATGTGTACGGGCCCGGCACCAAGCAGTACCGGCGCGCCAAGGCGGAGCAGCAGAACCGCCTGGTGAACGTGCTGCAGAAGCGCGGCGGCCGCGCCGCGAAGGCCACGCCGGAATCCCAGGCAAAGGAGGCCGCCGAGTTCCTGGCGGACGTGACGCACGCCATTCGGCGCCTGGAGGAAGACGACGAGAACGGGCGCCCGTTGACGGGCCGTGACCTGGCGCTGGCGATCTATTCAAACCCGCGGCTTGGCTTCATCGCCGACCAGGTCCATGAAGACGTGCACCGCTGGGAAAATTTTTCGCCGGCCTCGCCGACGACCTGAGCGTCTACGTCCGGCACATGGCCTATTTGCAGACGCCTGTACAGCGTGGCCGCGGGCAGCGCGGCAAGTCGCGCCTGGCCAGCCGGTCGAAGAAGGCTGGCCCGCCGCCCATGCCGCCGCTGCCTGATGGTGGCCGCTACCTGCTGGACTACCTGCTGGAGGTGGGTCCTGCGACGGGTACAGGCATGGGCGCCGTGCCGGTGAGCTATCAGGAGCTGCAGGCGTGGCAGGAGCAGACCGGCCTGGCGCTGTGGCCCTGGGAAGTGCAGACCCTGCGCCGCCTGTCGCGCGAGTACGTCAGCGAGACGCACGCCGCGGCCAGCCCCGCGGCAAAGGCGCCCTGGGTGCCCGACGAGGAAACGAACCGGCAAGCCGTTGACGCCGGATTCCGCGCGCTGCTGGACGGACTCATCGCCAAGCAGGAAGCCAAGGCCGCGGCCTTGGCCAACCGCAAAGCCAGGCGTCGGCGCCTGCGCGAGGGACAAGAGCAATGATCGCTGGACAAATCGAAATCCAGATGCTGGCGGAGATCGTCCGCCTGAGGAAGCAGCTTGACGAGGCGCAGGACCTGGTGGAGCGTGCCAGCGCCCGCATGGGCGCGGCGGCCGAGTTCGCGAGGGGCGCGCTTGCCGGCATTGCCTCGGGCCTCACGGTGGGCGCCTTCGTCGGCATGATCAAGGGGTCCATCGATGCCGCCGAGGCGCTGAACGACCTGTCCATCAAGACCGGCATGACGGTGGAGCGGCTGTCTGCGCTGGTCGAGATCGGCCGCACAACCGACACCAGCGCCGACACCATTGCAGCGGCGACCAACCGCCTGGCCAAGTCCCTGGCCGGGGTCGACGATGAGTCGAAGGGGGCAGGCGCGGCCCTGGCGGCCCTTGGCCTGGACATCGAGAGCTTCAAGCAGCTGAAGGCCGACGATCAGCTGGTGGAGCTGGCCAAGGCCATGGGCAAGTTCGAGGACGGAACCGGAAAGTCCGCCGTCGCGATGACGCTGCTGGGCAAGAGCGGGGCCGATCTGCTGCCGTTCCTGAAGGACCTGGCCAGCGCGAACGAGCTGGTGGCCACCACCACCACAGAGCAGGCCCAGGCGGCGGACCAGTTCAATGACGGCGTCACGCTGCTCATGGGCCAGCTGGTGGCCCTGCAGCGTGTCGCTGCGAACAGCCTGCTTCCCACCCTCCTGCAGATGCTGCAGGTGGTCACCGAGCTGACGGCCTTGCTTGGCGCGGTCGACGGCGCCGCCGAGGCCACAGGCGGGCAGCTGGCGGGCATGAGCACGTCCGCGCAGGTGCTTGGCACGGTGCTGGAAACCATCATGTCCCTCGGCGCTGACGTGATGTTCGTGATCAAGGGCATTGGCCGTGACGTGGGTGGCATGGCGGCGCAGATCGCCGCGCTGCTCAGCCTGGATTTCAGGGGCTTCATGGCCATCCGTGAGGCGTTGGTGGATGACGCGGAGGCCGCCCGCAAAGCGCTGGACGAGTACCAGGCCAAGGTGCTCGGCGCGACGGCGCGCATGGCCGAGGCCTCGCGCATCGTCGCGCAGTACGGCATCAGCACGAAGGAGGCAGCAGCCGAGACGGCCCGCCTCGATGCTCGGCTGGGGGCCGCGACGCAGTCGCAGCTCAAGTTCAGCGGCGCCACCAAGGACACCACCAAGGCACAGACGGATGCCGGGCGCAAGCTGCTGAGCGACGCCACGGCCCGCCTGCAGGTGCTGCGCCAGGAGCGCGAACTGGGCGAACAGCTGACCGCCGGGCAGAAGTTCGCGCTCGACGCCATGGAGGCCCTGCGGGACGGGCGCGTGCGCCTGACCGACGCGGAGAAGCAGGCGCTGGTCAACCTCATCGAGCAGATCAAGGCCGAGGAAGACCTGGCCACCGCGATGAAGAAAGCCACCGCAGAGGCCGAAGCGCGTGCCGACGTGCGCCGTCGCGACAGCGAAGCGGCGGACGCTCACATTGCGAGCGAGCAGGAGCGGGCGCTGCAGGCCGCGCGCGGCGCCGAGGAAGCCGTGCGCGCGGCCCGCCTGGAGTACCAAACCCACGGCATGCTGCGCTCACAAATCGCCGAGGTGACGCTGCAGCGCCTGTTGGACGAGCAGGCCGGCCTGCGCGCCGGCGCCACGCTGTACGAGGCGAAGCAGCGCGAGATCAACGCCCAGCGCGAGCTGATCGGCCTGATGCGCCGCCAAGAGGTGCGCGACGCGAACGAGGCGGCCGCCAAGGCCGCGGCCGACGACTGGCAGCGCCTGGCCGACCAAACCGGCCAGGCGCTGGCGGACGCGCTCATGGAAGGCGGGCGCAGCGCTGGCGAGTACCTGAAGGGCCTGTTCCGCAGCATGGTTCTGCGTCCGATCATCCAGGCCGTGGTGTCACCGATCTCCGGGGCAATCGCGGCATTCCTTACCGGCGGCGCAGGCGGTGGTGGTGGGGGAGCCGGCGCCGGCGTGGCCGCGGGGCTCAACAACCTGAGCACCCTCAACAGCATGTACAGCGCGGCCACCGGCTACTCCAGCGGCGTCAACGCGCTGGCGGGCTTCATGGGCGCTGGCACCACGGCGGGCGCGTCCAGCGTCTCGCTGGCGTACGCCAACGCCGTCGGCGCCGCCGGCGGCGACGGCCTCGGCGCGCTGATCGCGGCCAACAACTCCTGGGGTGGTGTGGCTGCTGGCAACTCGCTGGGCGCCGCGGCCGCGGGCGAGGGCGTGGCCGCCGGCAGCGGTGCTGCAGGCGCCAGCGGCGGCGGCAGCTCCACCATGGGCGCCTGGGGTGCCTATGCGGCCTATGCCGCGATGATCTACGCGGCCGCTCAGTATGCGAGCAAGCTGTACGGCGAGGGCTTTACGGGCTCAAAGCAGCTGGAGGGGAAGAGCTGGTATGACTACTCAGACAAGGCCGTCAACCTGAAGCTCTTCGAATCGCTCGGCATGAGCGAAAAGTGGAGCGAGATCCTCTCGGGCTCCGTCCGCTGGAACCATATGTTCGGGCGCGCGGAGCCGCGTGTTCAGGGTCGCGGCGTGCTCGGAACCTTCAGCGGCGGCGCCTTCAGCGGCGAGGCGTACGCTGACGTGCTGGAAAAGGGCGGCCTCTTCCGGTCGGACAAGCGCTACACCGTGGCCGACACGCTCGACAGCACCATCGACGCGTTCTTCGACGACGCCGCCCGGTCCGTGCACGATCAGGCCAAGAAGTACGGCGAAGCGCTGGGCCTGCCGGCGTCGCTCATGGCCGGCATCACCAAGGACGTCAAGGTCCAGTTGACGGGCGACCTGGAGAAGGACAAGGCCTCGATCATGAAGGCCTTGGGCGAGTATGGGGACGCTCTAATCGCGGGTTACGCCGACCAGGTGAAGCCGCTGGCGATCTACGGTGAGACGACAGCTCAGACCATTGCGCGTGTCGGCGGCGCCATCGTGCAGGTCAACAGCGTGCTGGAAAGCCTGGGCATGCGCGCCCTGGCCGCCAGCATCGACGGTGGCAAGGCCGCGGTGCAGCTCGGCGAGATGTTCGGTGGGCTCGACAAGTTCGCAGGCGCGGCGGGCAACTTCCTGGGCAAGTACTACACCGAGGCCGAGCGTGCGGCGCTGCAGACGCAGGCGGTGCGCGACGCCTTCGCTCAGTACGGCGCCACGATGCCCGCCACGCGTGAGGCCTTCCGCGACCTGGTCGAAGCGCAGGACCTGTCAACAGAGGCCGGCCGGCGCAACTATGCCGCGTTGATGAGCGTGGCCGACGCCTTCGATGTGGTCGCGGCCCGCAGCGAGGCCATCGCGGACAAGCGCGGCGACCTCGAGGTGCAGCTGCTGCGCGCCCAGGGCGACGAGATTGGCGCCGTTGCGCTGGAACGCCAGCGCGAGTTGGAGGCCCTGCGCAAGCTGGACCCGGCGCTGGTGTCGCTGCAGCAGAGCATCTATGCCGCATCGGATGCCGCAGAGCAGGCGGCGCGTATGCAGGAGCTGCAGGCCGCCATAGACAGCGAGCTGCCGAAGTTCCTGAAGCCCGAAGAGCAGTTCACCCATCGGTACGGAATGATCATCCGGGACCTGAAGGAGCTGGCGGGCATCACGGTCGACGTCGGCACCCTGCAGGCCGCGACCAAGGACCAAATTCTGGCCTTCGCGTCGTCGTTCGTGAACCTGTCTGATGGTGCCAGCGAGGCAGAGCTGGCCGTGGTGCGGGCGGCCGGCAGCCTGGCCGACCTGAAGGACGAGGCGGCCGCCGCGGCGCGGGAGTTCGGCGGCATTCGCTTGCGCGGCCAAGCGCAGACGTCTGCAGCGGACAAGGCTTATCGCGACTGGCTAGGTTTCGAAGCGCACGTGGGCGCGTTCGAATCGGACTGGAACAACGGCACTTTGCCCAAGAACCTCCAGGACTATGTGGACGGTCATTGGGGCGGCAAGGAGAACGTCCCAGTTCCGACACAAGGCGGCATCTTCAACATGTACATGATGCAGACGGACGTGTTTGAGAACGCCCGTGTGCAGAACGAAGCTGAGGCGCGCGAAAGCGCGCGCATGGGTGCCGGTGGGGGCGACAGCGAATCGCGCGGCCCGAGTGAAGCGGACCTTGCCGCCGCCGAGCAGCTGCGTGCTGAGCAAGACCAGCTCAAGCAGATGATGGACATGGTGGAACTGCTTGACCGCATCGAGCAGTCGATGACCGACTGGGCCAACAACTGGCAGCTGGGTGATCTTTCTAACCTCGATCCGACGCAGCAATACGAGCTGGCATCCGACAACCTGTCGGCCCTGTATGCCGATGCCATGGCCGGCAATTGGGAGGCGTTCGACGCGTGGCAGTCCGCTGCAGACTCCTTCCTGCGGGAGTCGGACAGCTACTTCGGCGGCGGCACCGGGGCCGCGGCCGACAAGGAAGCGGTTTACGGCATGTGGGAGGAGTTGATGGCGCTGCGCGAGTCCATGGAGGGCCTGATGCAGCGGAACATCGAGGCAGTCAAGGCCGGCACCACAGCCACCAGCGCAGCCCTGCAGGCCGGCAACCAGCTGGCCCGTGAGGCCTCCACGCAAAGCAAGCTCGACGCGAGCAGCCGTATCGGCTTCCGGGCCTGACGACTCGCCATGATCGCCCCTTGGGTGTACCTCCTGGAGCTGCCGGGATACACGGACACGACCACATACACCGTGTACCGGTTCGGCTCGCTCGGCTACAACACCGAGCCCACCGATACCCCGCCGGACACGCACTACGAAGACCGGTTGATCCACGCCGGCAACATCGTGCGCCGCATGTCTCAGGGCAACGGCAGCCCGCTGCTCGGCCAGCGTGTGCAGGTTTCCTACGGAATCATCCGGCTGCGGAACAACGATGGTGCCCTGGACACCATCTTCTCCCGCGCTTCTATCAGCTTCCATGAGCGGCCAGCCACTGTGCTGCGAGTGCGCGACGGCATGCCGTACAGCACCGCGCAGGTGGTGATGGCCGTCACGGTCAGCGATGTGGTGCGCACGCGCGACGAGATCGAGATCCACATCAAGGATCGGCTGTACGAGCTGGCAAGCACGCACCTCACTACCGTCTATGGCGGCACCAATGTGCTGCCGAACGGCGTAGACGGCGGCGCCGATCTGGCTGGCAAGCGCATCCCGCTGTGCCTGGGCAAGTGCCTGCAGGTGCAGCCGGACTGCGTCAATCCGTCGAAGCAGATTTACCGGGTCAGCGTCGCGGCCATCCAGTCGATGACCGTGTACTCCGGTGGCCTGCCCGTCGCGGCCGAGGCGAACTACACGAGCCAGGCCGACATGGAGGCGAACGCGCCGACAGCTGGCAAGGTGCGCGTGTGGCCCGCCGGCGGTATGTTCCGGTGGGGCGGTGCCGCGCCCACCTACGTGCTCACGGCCGATGTGATCGCCGACACCACGGCGAACAGCAAGGCTGGCACGCTCATCAAGCGGCTGGTCGAGGCACGAGGCCTCACGGTTGAGGCCGCCGACGTGGCAGCCCTGGACGCAGCGAACGGCGCCGTCCTGGGCGTGTTCATCAACGATGACCGCGACACGCTGGCCATCATGGAAGAGGTGGCGCGCACCGTGGGCGCCGCGTTCTGGGCGAACCGCCTGGGCGTCATCCGCATGGCCCGCATTGCGCTGCCCACTGGCACGCAACCAAAGGCCACGCTGGCGGATTGGAGCGCCCTGCGCGTCACCAGCGTGCCCACCACCGAGAACGTGCCCACCACCAGCTGGGAACTGCGGTACGCACGCTACCACCGCCCGCTGCAGGGCACCGAGGTGGCCACGTCCGTCAGCGACGCCGACCGGGCCGACCTCGGCCAGGCCTGGCGCGTGGCGACCGATGACGTGACGCTCATCCCGAACCCGCACAAGCGGACCGAGGTTGGCAAGCGAGACACCGCGTTCGTTGCGAAGGCGGATGCCGACGCCGAGGCCACGCGTCTGGTCGGCATCACCAGCGAGCCGCTGTTCGCGCACCTGATCGAGGGCTCACAGCTCGATGACGACGTGCTTTTCGATCTCGATCTGGACGACGAGATCAGCCTGCTGTGGGACCGGTACGGATTTGACGAAGAAACGGAAATCGCGCGGCGCGTCACTGGCCTGGTGGTTGATTACCAGTTCGGCAAGTGCGACCTGACCGTGTGGGGGACTGAACCTTGGAACACGTGATGATTTCGGCGCCGAACCGCGCCGCACCCGCAACGTTCTCCGGCCTGCCGGACGCCTGGTCAACGGGGCTGCCGCTGGACTTCCTGCAGTACTTGCAGCTGCGCAAGGTGGCGCGCACCCGCACCGCGGACCCGCGCTACACCTATCTGTACATTGACCTCGGGGACAACTCCGTCGCGGTGCAGTGGCTAGCCGTCTGCGGTCACAACCTCACGCCCGGGGTTGGCAAGGTCCGTTGGCGCAAGTGGTCGACCATCAACCCCGCCGGCCTGGTGGCCGCTGACTTCACGCGCAATGCCGCGCTGCCCGCCGGCTGGGCCGTGACCCGCGCCGACAATGCCAACTACTTCGGCGCCGACGGGTTGTTGCACACCGCCGGCGTGAACGTTACCCGCCCGCACTATGAAGGCGGCGTGCTGCAGGGTCACCTGATCGAAGAAGCATCCACGAACAGCATCAAGTGGAGCCGCGATCTCACCTCCAGCTCCGGCCAGTGGACCATCTTCAATTGCACGGTGCAGAAGTTGGCGCCTGGGATTGATGGCGTGGCCAATGCGGCCACGCAGGTCACCTCGGTCGGGTCGGACGCAACCATCACCCAGGCCGTCACTGCCGGGCAGAGCGCGGTGCTGTCGGCTTACATCATGCACACCGGCGCCGGTGGGTCGGTGCAGCTGTCGCTGGATGGCTTCGCGACATGGCAGACGTTTGTACTGACGGCTGGATATCAGCGCTTCAAGGTCGCGGGCGTAACGGGCACGCAGGTGGGTATCCGCTTTCCGAATGGTGGAGGCCTGCCGAACGTGAACATCGATGCGGTGCAGCTGGAGGTGGGCCGCACCGATCCCACGTCGCCCATCCACACCACTGCAGCGGCCGCAACCCGGGCGGCGGACACGCTGACGTTCGCGGGTGTGGGTGCCCTGGGCGCCACGTTCAACAACGGGGCTTTGCTGCTGGAGGGCAAGCTGCTTGGCCGACCGGCAGCAGCAGCCACCTTGATGACCGTGGGCACCACGCTGGCGGCCGCCGATCGTGTCAGCGTAGAGATGACCACAGGCGGAGTGGTCGAGGCGGCCTATCGCAACAGCAGCACGGGCACCAACACCGTCGCCGGCGTCAGCGGAGCCGCGCGGTCCGCTGGCGACATCTTCACGGCCGCCATCAGCTGGCAGGGCAGCACAGTCGTGCGTGGCAGCTTCGACGGCGGTGCGGCATCCAGTGACGTGGCGGTGCAAAAGCCCAACGGCGCCGCGTCGAACATCGTGCTGGGGGGCGGCTGCTACTGCGTGCGCACCGTGCGCCTGTACGCGCCCACGATGACCGCGACACAGCTGCAGTCCCTGAGCGACCCCACGGAGCTGGAGCTGGCGGCCGATTTCGACACCGGGGACTTGGACGCCTTCCCGGCGGCATGGATGTCGGCCACCACCGCCGAACAGCGCGCCACGTTGCGCAACAAGCATGCCGGGTTCATGTGCCCCACTGAGCAGACAGGCGGGCACTGGCGGCTGGATCTCATCGAGCCCACGCACCCCAAGGGTTATCTGCAGCTCGGCCGCGTCTTCATGGGCCCCGTCTGGCAGCCACCGGTGAACGTCGCGTATGGCGACATCAGCATGAAGTTCGTGGACCGCGACCTGGTCAGCGAGACCGCCAGCGGCGCCGAGTACGGCGTGAAGCAGCAGAGCCCGCGGGAGGCGCGCGTGACGTGGCGGCTGCTCGACGACGAAGACCTCGATGCACTGCTGTACATCGATGCCCTGGTGGGCACCAGCGAAGAGGTGTACTGGGCGCGCGACCCGGACGACGAGGCGCGCCTGCCGCTGTGGAGCTTCATCGGCCGGTTCCTTGAACTGACCGACACCGAGGAACCCGACTACGGCGCGACCGCAAAGACCGCCGTCATCCGGGAACGCCTGTGACCGCCTACGCCTTTGACGGCGCCGGCTGGTACGCCGGCGAGGTGCCCGACGACACGCCCGGCAGCACGACCATCGCGCCGCCCGAGCACCTCGAAGAGCGCACGCCAGGTGAGCCCTGGCCACAGTGGCGCCGCTTCATGTGGGTGATGGAGGTGTTCGAGCCGCCGGCGCCCGTCGTGGTGCCGGCCTCGGTCACCAGGCGGCAGGCGCGGCGCGCGCTTCACGCCGCCAGCTTGCTGGACGCCGTGGAAGAGGCCATCAACGACCTGCCCGAGCCCGAGCGCACCGCGGTGCGGATCGACTGGGACGACGCAGCGACCTACGAGCGCGCAGACCCCACGCTGCAGCGGCTGGCCAGCCTGCTCGACCTCACCGGCGAGCAGCTGGACCAACTATTCATCACCGCGGGAGGACTATGACCAGTGCAGACATCTGTGCGGGGGCGCGATGAGCGCGCCGCCGCCCCCGGCCGTGGACGCCGTTTCCGCGGCCATCACGCTGGCGAGCGCATTCGTCGGCCCAGCGCTGGCGCAGGTGCTGGGGACCTATGCCGTCATCGTCGCGGCAGGCCTGTGCGGTGCGCTGCTCAGCCTGCGCCGGCGTGACGCGGGGTCACGCGCCGGCGCAGCGCTGCACGTGTGCGTGTGGACGCTGATCTCCGCGCTTATCACCGTGCCGCTGGCCGAGATTGCCAGCACCCGTGCCCACGTGCCGGCGCTGTGGCTGTTCGCGCCGATTGCCGTCGTCATCAGCGGCATCGGCGATGAGTGGCCCGGCGCCGTGAACTGGGCGCTGGCCGCGCTGGCGCGCCTGCGCGGCAAGGAGAACCCCGATGCTCGATGAAGTCGTGAGCTGGGTGCGCTTGGGCGCCACGCTGGTGGCCATCTTCAGCCTGTTTTGCCGGCTCAACGCGATGTCCCGCACCACCCCGCGCCTCATCGCCTGGCAGCACGAGCAGCTGGCCTGCGCACTCGTCATGTCCCTCGTGTTGCCGCCAGCCGTCGGCAACGCGGTCGCCTCGCTCGGCGTCGCCGCCTACCTGCTGATGGGCGCGGCCCGCTGGCGCCATGGCCCTCCCTACGAGAAAGGCCCCACGTGATCACCCTTGCCGAATACCTGATGGGCCGGGACGTGTCCCATCGCCTGGAGTACTCCCCGGCCATCCGCCGCGCTGCGCTGGTGACGGTTGAGCGCGCGAACAAGCTGCTGGCCTTGGCCAAGGGCGCCGGCGTGCAGATCAAGGCGCGCAGCGACGGCACGCTGACCAACAGCGGCTGGCGGCCGCCGTCCATCAACCGGCAGACACCGGGGGCCGCCGCCACCAGCCTGCACATGACGGGCGAAGCAATCGACCTGCATGACCCCACCGGCCAGCTCGCGCGCTGGTGCCAGCGCGCCACCGGCGTACTGGTCGACGTGGAGCTGTGGCTGGAGCACCCCGACTTCACCCCCGGGTGGTGCCACCTGCAGACCCGCGCGCCTGGCTCGGGCAACCGCGTGTTCCGCCCGAGGGCGAACCCATGAGCAAGGCCGTCGTGGTGCACAGCGGCCGCGCCCGCATCGCCCGGGGCGAGCAGGTGCAGGAGCTGCAAAACACCCTGCTTATCAGCTACGAGGGCAATCCAGCCGGCCTGGAGCACGCCCTCAACAGCGGGTCCGCCGAGTTCGACGCCGCGCCTGGCGACGACACCGTGGCCGAGCGCCTGGTGCCGCAGAAAGAGGAAGCGCCGTGATCTCCCTTGCCGCCGTGAAGTTGGTGCCGCTGCGCACCTGGTGCGCCGCCGCCGGCGTCGTTGCCGCCTGCCTCGCTGCCTGGTGGGCAGTGTCCCGCTACGGCGACGGGCGCGAAGCCGAGGGCAGGGCGGCCGTGCAGGCCATGTGGGATGCCGACCGGGCCCGCCGCCTGGAGGCCTGGGTGCGGGCCGAGCGGCAGGAACGCCAGGTCGAGCAGGCCGGCCAATCCATCGTCCAACAGGAGGTGCGCCATGCGCAAACCGATGCTCCGGCTGCAGCTCGCGCTGCAGCTGACCTGCGCGCTGCTCGCCAGCGCGTGCAGCAGCTCGCCGACGAACTCGCCGCCGCCACCAGTGCAGCGTGCGCAGCTCCCGGCACTCCCGCAGGAAGCGCGTCAGCAGCCGGCCCCGGCCTGGTGCTCGCCGACCTGTACCGAAGCGCTGACGGCGAGGCGGAAGAACTCGCTGCAGCGTTTGACGAAGCCCGCCGCCGAGGCCTCCGCTGCGAGCGCATCAGCGACGAACTGAGGCGCCTGCACGGCGCCGACAACCCCCCGAAGGAGTGAGAGACCTATGAAGTACACCGTTTCCGTGCATGCGGCCGCCCTGGCCGCGCTGCTGCTCAGCGCCAGCGACCTGCAGGCCAAGGTGGACCAGATGGCCGAGTCCATGCGGGCCGAGGGCGCGCGCCTGCTGCGCGCGCAGGACCGCGCCTACCGCCTCATGCTCGGCGTCGACGAGTTCGCCGATGCCTGGGGCCAGGCCGGCGGCCCGTACGACCCCCGCCAGGCGGACGTGCTGGCGGACGAATTGGTCGCCGCCTGCAAGGGCCTGACCAGCCTGGCGCCGTTCCCGGCGCAGGACCTGCACGACCGCATCATGGTGATTGCGTCGGTTGACGTGGATCACCCGTTCGTCGCGTGCTGGGAAGTGCTGCGGGACGCCTGCCAGGGCATGGACCAGGACCTGCCGGACTGGTCGGACATCGGCGCTTTCGTCGCAGCTCAGAAGCTGTTCGCCGCCGGGCCGGCGCTGGGCCAGCCGTGCGCGTTCTTCGCCGCGGACGAGAGTCCGGCACGGGATGCCGTCATCACCCACGTGTGGGGCCCGACGTGCGTCAACCTGAGCTGGCAGGAAAACGGCGCCACCAACGGCGCGTCGTCGGTGCAGGTGGCGCGCCGGGAGGTTCCCGGCGCCCGCTATTACTGCGTGCTGCGGCCGATCCCGGCTTGACCGACTTCGGCGGGGTGGGCCGGCGCCATCGAGTCGCCCCGACCGGCTAACCGTGCACAGCTCGCCACCGCGGCCGGCCCGGGGTGCACTGTGCCCGCGGCAGCCGGCCGTGGCCATCCCTCTTAAGGGGGTGTGCGCCCCAGGCACCGGTGTACAGACGCCTGTGCGTCGTCCAACTATTCACGTTCCCCGGCAGCCGCCAGCGTCAATACACTTCGTCACGCACAACAGCCACCGGAGGCGGGGATGAAGGTACTTGCGGGGATCCTAGGCGGCTTGATCATGGCCATCATCGGCGCCGTCGTCGTCGGCGTTGCAACCGCCGGCGGCAAGAGCCCGGGTGTCGGCGCCGGCGCGTTCTTCATCTTCTGGATCGCCGGCCTGGTCATCGCCGTGATGGCGCCCAGCACCGCCAAGGCTTGGCGGCGGATCCTGATCACCCTGGCGGTGCTGTCCTTCCTGCTGCCGCTCTCTGGAATCGTGTTCACCGGGGCCCACATGACCGAGGCAGCCACCGCCGGCGGCAAGTACTCCGGTGCCGCGGCTACCGGCGCCATGATCGGCGGCGGCCTGGTGTCCGGCATCATGGGCATCGTGGGCTTTTTCCTTGGCGCCGTGTTCCTGGTGATCGGCCTGCTGGTGGGCCGGGACAAGCAAATCGTCTACGTCCAGGCGCCGCCGGCGGCCGGCGCGCCGCCTCAGGCCTAAGCTGGAACCAGCCCCTCCGCGGCCACCCAGCCGCCCTTGGCATCGATGCGCAGCATGCGCGCAGTGCCGCCCTTGGCCAGCAGCATCACTTCCATGATGCCCTCCGGCGTCTCGTGCGGTCGGATGCCTCGGCGGTAGACCACGATGCGCTCGAACGTGTCCGCCACGAGCTGGCGGGCCTGCAGCCGTGCGTCGTACTCCTGCATCTCCACCCCGCGGCTCAGCGCACGCCAAAGCGCGTCGGCGCCCGTCAGGTCCGTGCGCGCGGCGGCCGCCAGCTCGCGCTCCGCGGCCGCCAGGTCGCTCTGCACGCGGGCCTTTTCCGCTTCCAGCTCGTGGGCGCGCCGTGTGAATGCCGCCGGCGCGGCGCCGTCGCTGGCCAGCAGAGCCTCCGTAATCCGGTCGATCTTCGCGTCCAGCTCGGCCAGCTGGGCGCGGGCCGCCGCGAGCCTGGCGCGCGGTGCCGCCCCGCGGTCCCCTCCGTACAGCGCCTGCAGGTTGACCAGGTCAGAGCAGTACGACATAAGCGCGATCTCAACCGCCGCCACTGACCCGGACCCGCGGACCGGGCAGCCGTCGCCGTGGCTGTTGCTGATGCAGTGCAGTCGCCGGTGGCAGTCGCGCACGCGGCCATCGGGCAGGCGCGGGCGCTTGGTGTTGTTCTGGCCGACGAGGGCCGCGCCGCAGTAGCCGCACACCGTGATGCCGATGCCGGTGATCACGTGCGGCAGCTCACCCTTCACGCGCCGGCGGCCGCGTTCGTCCGCCAGGCTCTGCAGGTCCGACCACTCTTCGGCGGTCAGCAGGGCCGGGTAATAGCCGGGGAGCCGGTACGTATCGCCGTCCAGCTCCAGCTCCTTCTCGCCGATCAGCGCGCGCTGGCGCACCAGGCGATAGATCTGCAGCGCCTGCGGCCCGCGGCTGGTCAGCCAAAGCTTTTGGGCCTCCAGCTCGCGCACGATGCGCAGGGCCCCATACCCGCGCTTGAACATCGCCAGGCCGGCGCGGGCAGCCTCCACCCGCTCGGGGATCAACTCCCACTTCCCGTCGACGTGGCGCACCCACGCGGGGTCCTTGCCGTTGCGGATCACGCCCCGCCAGGTGCCGGCGAGCCATCCCTCGCACTGCCTCCTGATGCTGGCCAGGACGCGCTTGCTCTTGGTGTCGGACTCTTCGTGCGCCCGGATCATCACCAGCAGCGAATAGACCAGGTCCATGGGGTTCGCCTTCAGCGCTTCGCGGCTGTAGGCCTTGCCGTCGCTGGCCGTCACCACCGTGATCCCGGCATTTACAATCTGGGCCAGCTGGGCCTGCGCCTGGATGGGTTCGGCCCGGGACAGCCGGTCAAGGCCCTCCACGACCAGGACCGAGCCGGGCGCGATGCGGCCGCCTTCCACCGCCGCCAGGAACGCGCCCAGGGCGCCCGACTTGACGTGGTGCTGGTGGTACGCCGACAGGCCTTCATCCCTCAGCGACAGCGAGTCGTCCAGCCGCAAGCCATGCTCCTCCGCCCACCGCGCCGCGTATTGCATCTGCCGCTCTGCGGAGTGGCCAGCCGCCTGCCGCGGGTCGGAAAAGCGCAAGTAGCTGTAGACGAGACCAGACACGGAAATTCCTTATGACAAGTACAACGGCAGCGCGGCCCGCGCGTATCGGTATGGTATCGCTCGGGTG
>CAMLQP010000002.1 GCA_946482115.1 uncultured Comamonadaceae bacterium | reverse complement strand
TTTTCCACCGCCTGCGGCGTCAGCACCGAGGTCGGCTCGTCCAGGATCAGCAGCTGCGGCTGGGTGAGCAGCGCGCGGATGATCTCGACGCGCTGCATCTCGCCCACGCTGAGCGAGTGCACCGGGCGCGCGGGGTCGATGTCCAGCCCGTACTCGGCCGCCTTGTCGGCGATGCTGCGGCTCACTTCCTCCAGGCTCAGGCTCTTGTCCAGCCCCAGCCAGACGTTCTCGGCCACAGTCAGGGTGTCGAACAGGCTGAAGTGCTGGAACACCATGGCGATGCCCAGGGCGCGCGCTTCCTGCGGGTTGCGGATGTGCACCGGCTTGCCATTGAACATCACCACGCCTTCGTCGGGCTTGACGGTGCCGTAGATGATCTTCATCAGGGTGGATTTGCCCGCCCCGTTCTCGCCCAGCACGGCGTGTATCTCGCCAGGGGCCACGGTGAGGTGGACATCTTGGTTGGCCACCACGCCGGGATAGCGTTTGGTGATGCCTGTTAGGTGGAGTCGGCTGACGGTCATCCTCTGTCTCGGTTTTCGTGGTTATGGGGGAAAGGTTCTATTCGCCGGGTTGCAGGGCGGCGGCCACCGCCTTGACCTGCTCGCGCAGCCAGCGCGCGGCGCTGGCGGCATGGGTGCGTTCGTGCCAGAGCTGGTAATACATCATGCGGGGAAAGCTCACCGGGCAGGGCAATACGGTCACCGGCAGGCTGTCCGTGAAACGCTCGCAGTACTGGCGGCCGGTGGTCAGCACCAGCAAGCTCGATGCCACCATCGACGGCACCAGCCCGAAATGCGGGCAGCGCGCCGTGATGCGCCGCGTGTGACCGGCCTCGGCCAGGTACTCGTCGATCACGCCGCGCGCGCCCGGGTGGGTGGGCGTGGGCGCGATGTGCTCGGCCTCCAGCCAGTCCTCCAGGCTCCAGCCCCGGCGCACTGCCGGGTGCCGGTTGGACACCAGGCTCACCACCTCGTCGCCGAACAGCCGGCCCAGGTGCAGGTCTTCTGGCGGCTTGAGCCAGTTGCCGATCACCACGTCCACGTGGCCCTGGGCCAGGTGCTGGCGGTAGTCGGAGTCGGCCGACAGCGGGTGTATCTCTATGGGGCACAGCGGTGCGTTCGCCTTGATGCGCGTGACCAGCTGCGGCAGGAAAACCGGGTCCAGGTAGTCGCTGGCGGCGATGCTGAAGGTGTGCTGGGCGGTGGCGGGGTCGAAGCTGCGGGCCTCGGAGAACATCACCTCGGCGCTGCGCAGTATGGCCGCAGCCGGCTCCACCATGCGCAAGCCGGTGGCGGTGGGCACCATGCCGGTGCCCGAGCGCACCAGAAGCGGGTCTCCCGAGAGGTCTCGCAGGCGTTTCAATGCGGCGCTCACCGCCGGCTGGTACATGCCGAGGCGGATGGCTGCCTTCGAAACGCTGCGTTCGGTGAGCACGGTATGTAGGACCCGGATCAGGTGCAAGTCGATCTTGTCGAACAGTAGCTGGTCTTTCATGGCGGCAGATACCCTCAATCGCATCGTTCGCATACAGGCTGGCGTATGTCCATTCGCGAGGCGGCGCGCTATGCTGGCGCGCATGAACGACCATCAGACCCCCGAGGCCCGCCCGCTGCGCTTCGTGCGCGCAGGCGAAATCGTCACGCTCGGCAATGTACCACCCACGCGCACGCTGCTGGAGGTGCTGCGCGAGGACCTGAACTGCACCGGCACCAAGGAAGGCTGCGGCGAAGGCGACTGCGGCGCATGCACCGTGGTGCTGGGCGAGGCCCGCGATGGCAAGGTGGAATACCGTGCCATCAATAGCTGCATCCGCCTGGCCCATTCGGTGGACGGCCTGGCCGTCTGGACCGTCGAGGACCTGGCCGCCGACGACGGGACGCCCCACCCCGCCCAGGAAGCCATGGTGCAGTGCCACGGTTCGCAATGTGGCTTCTGTACCCCGGGGTTCGTGATGAGCCTGTTCGGCATGTACCAGAACCGTGTGTGCCAGGGTGAAACCATCACCCGCGACGTGGCGCAGGAAGACCTGTCGGGCAACCTGTGCCGCTGCACCGGCTACCGCCCCATTCTTGATGCGGCGCAGCAGATGGCCGCCCTGCCGCCCGCGCGCGTGGACGAAGCGGCCGTGCTGTCGCAGCTTTCGCAGATACAACCGGGCGGCGCCGACGGCGCCTACCTGATGCCGCGCCGCCTGGACGAACTGCTGCGCCTGCGCGCCCGGCACCCCGACGCCCAGGTGGTGGCCGGCTGCACCGATGTGGGCCTGTGGGTGACCAAGCTGCACCAGCAGTACGCCCGCGTGCTGGACGTGACCGCCGCCGAGGAACTGCGCCGCGTGGACCGCACGACCGCCGGGGTGTCCATAGGCGCCGCCGTGCGCCTCTCCGACGCCTATGCCGCGCTGGAGGCCGACCGCCCGCAGCTGCACGCCTTCGCCGCCCGCTTCGCCGGCCTGCCGGTGCGCAACTCCGGCACCCTGGGCGGCAACGTCGCCAACGGCTCGCCCATCGGCGACAGCATGCCGCTGCTGATCGCGCTGCGCGCCCGGGTGGTGCTGGCCGCGTGGCGCGGCGGCGCCGTGGCCGAGCGCAGCCTGCCGCTCGAATCGCTCTACACCGGCTACCGCCAGAACGTGATGGCCAAAGACGAGCTGCTGGTGCGCATCGAGGTGCCCGCGCCCACCGCCCTGGAATACAGCCGCGCCTACAAGATCAGCAAGCGCTTCGATGACGACATCTCGGCGGTGTGCCTGGTGGTGAACCTGGAGCTGGACGGCGGCGTGGTCAGGAGCGCCTCCATCGGCGTGGGCGGCGTGGCCGCGACGCCGGTGCGCGCGGTGCAGACCGAGGCCGCGCTGGCCGGCCAGCCCTGGACCGAGGCCACGGTGAAGCAGGCCATGGACACCCTGCGCGCCGAGTTCCAGCCCATCAGCGACATGCGCGCCAGCGCTGGCTACCGCCGCACCGTGCTGGGCAACCTGCTGCAACGCCTGTGGCTGGAACAGCAAGGCATCGCCACGGTGCAGATCGAGACCCTGGACGGAGTACCGGCATGAACGCTCCCGAAACCACCCTCCTCAAGACCGCCGCCCAGACCCCGGCAGCGGGCATCTCGCGCTTCCACGAAAGCGCGCGCGCCCAGGTGGCCGGCGCCGCCACCTATATAGATGACATCCCGGAGGTGCGTGGCACGCTGCACGCGGCACCCATTTTGTCCACCGTGGCGCACGGCCGACTGCGCGGCCTGGACGCGAGCGCTGCCCTGGCCATGCCCGGCGTGCGCGGCGTGGTTTCGCACACCGACATACCGGGCGACAAGATACTGGCCGCCTTCGCCCACGACGAACCCATCTTCGCCATCGACACGGTCCAGCACATCGGCCAGGTCATCGGCCTGGTGGTGGCCGACAACGCGATGGCCGCGCGCCGTGCCGCGCGCAAGGTCAAACTCGACATCGAAACCCTGCCGGCCGTGCTGAGCGTGCACGAGGCCCACGAGAAACAGAGCTACGTGCTCCCACCCGTGCATGTGAAACGCGGCGACGCCGACCAGGCACTCGCGCGCGCGAAGCACACGCTCAGCGGCAGCTTCGAGGTCGGCGGCCAGGAGCACTTCTACCTGGAAGGCCAGATCGCCTACGTGCTGCCGCTGGAGCAGAACCAGTGGCGGGTGTATTCCAGCACCCAGCACCCGGGCGAGGTGCAGCACTGGGTGTCGCACGCGCTGGGCCTGGCCAACCACTCGGTCACGGTGGAATGCCGGCGCATGGGTGGCGGCTTCGGCGGCAAGGAAACCCAGGCCGGCCACCTGGCCGTGTGGGCCGCCATCTCGGCGCGCAAGTTCGGCCATGCCGTCAAGCTGCGGCTGGACCGCGACGACGATTTCATGATCACCGGCAAGCGCCACCCCTTCGCGTACGACTGGGAGGCCGGCTTCGACGACGCCGGCCGCCTGACCGCGCTGAAGGTCACCATGCTGGCCAACTGCGGCTTCTCGGCCGACCTGTCCGGCCCGGTGGCCGACCGCGCCATCTTCCACGCCGACAACGCCTATTTCCTGGAGGACGTGAGCGTCTCGTCCTACCGCTGCAAGCTCAACACCCAGAGCCACACCGCCTACCGGGGTTTCGGCGGCCCGCAAGGGGTGATCGTCATCGAGCGGATCATGGGCGACATCGCCCGCACGCTGGGCCTGGATCCGCTCGACGTGCGCCGGCGCAACCTCTACGGCATCGAAGACCGCAACGTCACCCACTACCAGATGAAGGTGGAGGACAACATCCTGGAGCCGTTGATGGCCCAGCTGGAAACCACCAGCGCCTACCGCCGGCGCCGCGCCGAGATCGAAGCCTTCAACGCCCGAAGCCCCGTCATCAAGCGCGGTATCGCCATCACGCCGGTCAAGTTCGGCATCAGCTTCACCGCCACGCTGTTCAACCAGGCCGGCGCGCTGGTGCACGTCTACACCGACGGCAGCGTGCAGGTGAACCACGGCGGCACCGAGATGGGCCAGGGCCTGAACACCAAGGTGGCGCAGATCGTGGCCGACGAACTGGGCGTGCCGTTCGAGCGCGTGCTGGCCACCGCGGCCGACACCAGCAAGGTGCCCAACGCCAGCGCCACCGCCGCCAGCAGCGGCACCGACCTGAACGGCCGCGCGGCGCAGTTTGCCGCCCGCAACGTGCGCGACAACCTGGCCGCCTTCGTGGCCGGGCTGGACGGCTGCGGCGCCGGCGCGGTGCAGTTCCGGGGCGGTCAGGTGATCTCGCCCAAAGCCACCCGCCGCTTCGAGGACGTGGTGAGCGCCGCCTACGCCAACCGCATCCAGCTCTGGAGCGACGGCTTCTACCGCACGCCCAAGATCCACTACGACAAGGTCACCCTCACCGGCCGGCCGTTCTACTACTTCGCCTACGGCGCGGCCTGCACCGAGGTCGCCATCGACACCCTGACCGGCGAGAACCGCGTGACGCGCGTGGACATCCTGCACGACGTCGGTCACAGCATCAACCCGGCCATCGACATCGGCCAGATCGAAGGCGGCTACATCCAGGGCATGGGCTGGCTGACCACCGAGCAGCTGGTGTGGAACGACAAGGGCTACCTGTCCACCCACGCCCCCAGCACCTACAAGATCCCCGCCACCGGCGACGTGCCCGCGCACTTCACGGTGGAGCTGTGGCCCGAAGCCAACCGGGAAGACAACGTGCACGGCAGCAAGGCCGTGGGCGAGCCGCCCTTCATGCTGGCGGTGAGCGTGTACGAGGCGCTGCGGGATGCGGTGGCGCAGGCGCGCGGCGATGGTGCGGTGGTGGCGATGAACGCGCCGGCGACGGCGGAAGAGGTGCTGCGGTCGCTGTCGGTATGAAACCGGGCGCTCAGTCCCCGGCTCGCGTGGCCGTGGCGACGAGAAGCGTTTCCCCCGTAGCGACCAGCTTCTCGGAACCGCCGGTCAGCGCGAACAGTTCGCAAGCCGTGAACACCTGGCTCTTGCCGGGTTTCACGACCCGGGCGCGGGCGATGAAACGTTCGCCCACGGCGGGTCGCAGACAATTGACCGAATAGTGCGAGGCCAGCACCGGCCCAACCAGGGTTGCGGCGGCAAACCCGCAGGCGGTATCGATGAGAGCGCCCACCAGCCCGGCATGCAGGAAGCCCGCGTACTGCCCGGCCTCCTGGCGCCAGGGCATGGCTATGGTGGCGCTCCCGGGCTCGGCCGCCACCACCTCGATGCCACACCAGCGGTTGAACGCGGCAGCGCTGTTGATGGCACGCAGCTGGGTCAGCATATCGGTGGTTGCCATGGGGTGACTCCTGAAGCGTGGGATGCCCCCAATCTACGAATGCCGACCCGAGGCGGCTGTCCACCCGGCGACGCTATGTCGCGCGAGGGACGTAGCGCGCACCAGCGACAATCCCTTCCGCCATGGACAACGACCTTGAACCCCTGACGAAAACCCCGCCCGGCCTCTATCGCCACTACAAGGGCGGCTGGTACGAGGTGCTGGACACCGTGCGCTGCAGCGAGACCCTTCAGGGCATGACGCTGTACCGCGCGCTGTACGGGCAAAAGGGCCTTTGGGTGCGGCCGGCTACGATGTTCGAAGAGACGGCGGTGTTCCAGGGTCTGACGCAGCGGCGCTTCACACCCCTGGACTGGCGGCGCGTGCCGCTGGCGGACCTGCCGACGGCGCAGGCGGTGATCGACCACGTCCAGCGCCTGCTGCGCGAGGCGGGCCAGACGCACCGCAACCCGCCGCCCGAACCGACCACCTGCTGCGAGCGTGGCTGCAACGGCTGCGTGTGGGAAGGTTATTACGATGCCCTGGCCTTCTGGCGCGAGGACGCGGCCACCCTGCTCACCGGATCAGGATCGCCCGGAAGTCGTTGACGTTGGTGTGGGTCGGCCCGGTGATGACCAGATCACCGAGTGGCTCGAAAAAGCCATGGGCGTCGTTGCGCGCCAGGTGGTCGGCCACCTTGAGGCCCAGCTCCTGCGCGCGCGCCAGCGTGTCCGGTGTCACCACGGCGCCGGCGTTGTCCTCCACGCCGTCGATGCCGTCGGTGTCGGCCGCCAGCGCCCAGACACCACCCTGCCCGCCCAACGCCTGCGCCAGGCCCAGGCAGAACTCGCCCGCGCGGCCGCCCCGGCCCTTGGGCTGGCCGGGTTCGCGGGGCTTCACCGTCACAGTGGTCTCTCCGCCGCTCAGGATCACGCACGGGCGCGGCAGGCTGCTGCGGCCGTTGGCGATGGAGCGCGCCAGCGCCGCGTGCACCTTGCCCACCTCGCGCGATTCGCCTTCGATCTCGTCGCTGAGCACGTGCGCGTGCAGGCCCAGCGCGCGCGCGGCCTCGGCGGCGGCTTCCAGGCTCTGTTGCGGCGTGGCGATCAGGTGCACCGCGTGGCCGCTGAAGCGCGGGTCGCCGGGTTTGGGGGATTCCAGCGTGCCGTTCTCCAGCGCGGCGCGCACGGCGGCGGGTATGTCGATGCGGTAGCGGCGCAGGATATCCAGCGCGTCGGCGCAGGTGCTGGCGTCGGCCACGGTGGGGCCGCTGGCGATCACGCTGACGTCGTCGCCCGGCACGTCGCTGATGGTGAGCGTGACGACATGCGCCGGCGCGCAGGCTGCGGCCAGCCGGCCGCCCTTGATGCGCGACAGGTGTTTGCGCACGGTGTTCATTTCGCCGATGTGGGCGCCGCTGTCGAGCAGTTCGCGGTTGATGCGCTGCTTGTCCTCCAGCGCCAGTCCGTCGGCGGGCAGCGTCAGCAGCGCCGAGCCGCCACCCGAGATCAGGCACAGCACGAGGTCATCGGCCGTGAGGCCCCGGGTCAGCGCCAGCATGCGCTGCGCGGCGGCGAGGCCGGCGGCATCGGGCACCGGGTGGGCGGCCTCCACCACCTCGATGCGCTGCGCGAGGCCTGCCGGGCGCGGCGGCGTGTGGTGGTAGCGCGTGACCACCAGGCCCGACAGCGGCGCGTCCACCGGCCACAGCGCCTCCACCGCCTGAGCCATGGCGCCACCGGCCTTGCCCGCGCCCAGCACGAGCGTGCGGCCCTTGGGCGGCGCGGGCAGAAAAGGCGCAGTGTTGTGCAGCGGCAGGGCGCGGCGCACGGCCGCGTCGTAGAGGTGGCGCAGCAGGACTCGGGGGTCGGCGGCAGAGATGGTCATGCCCTGCAGTTTAGGCCTTGGCTATTTCGTGGCCTGCCATGATCTCCAGGCTGCGGCACAACGCGGAATGGTCCTGCCCGGCCAGGCCGTACGCGGCACAGCTTTGCATCAGTTGCGCGGCGCTGGCGGTGTGCGGCAGGCTCAGGCCCATCTCGCGTGCGCCCTGCAGGGCCAGGTTCAGGTCCTTCTGGTGCAGCTCGATGCGGAACCCCGGGCTGAAGGTGCGTTTGACCATGCGCTCGCCATGCACCTCCAGGATGCGGCTGGCCGCGAAGCCGCCCATCAGCGCCTCGCGCACGCGGGCCGGGTCGGCGCCGGCCTTGCTGGCGAACAGCAGCGCCTCGGCCACGGCCTCGATGTTGAGCGCGACGATGATCTGGTTGGCGACCTTGGTGGTCTGGCCGTCGCCGTTGCCGCCCACCAGCGTGATGTTCTTGCCCATGACCTGGAACAGCGGCTTCACGCGTTCGAAGGCTGCCTCTGGGCCACCGACCATGATGGTCAGGCTCGCGGCCTTGGCACCCACCTCGCCGCCCGAAACCGGCGCGTCCAGGTAATCACAGCCGCGTTCATTGATGCGCGCGGCGAAGCGCTTGGTGGCGGTGGGGCTGATGGAGCTCATGTCCACCACCACCTTGCCAGGCTCCAGCCCTTCCATCACGCCGCGCGGGCCGAACAGCGCCTCTTCCACATGCGGGGTGTCGGGCACCATGGTGATGATCACGTCGGCGCGGCGCGCCACCTCGGCCGAGCTGGTGCACAGCGTGGCGCCGGCCTCGGCAAATGCTTCGGGAATCTGGCCGTGGCTGTAGACGAACAGCGTGTGGCCGGCCTTGACGAGGTTGAGCGCCATGGGCGTGCCCATGATGCCCAGGCCGATGAAGCCGACTTTCATTCCGCTTTTGGTCATGTGGGGTTCTCCGGTGGGGTCAAGGTGTTTCAGAGGGTTTGCCCGTGCGCGGCCACCCAGCCGAAGGCGGGGTCCGTGGGCTTGTATTCGCAGCCGACATGACCGTGGTAGCCCAGGCGGTCCAGCTCGTCGAACAGGAAGCGGTAGTTGATCTCGCCCGTGCCGGGCTCGTTGCGGCCCGGGTTGTCGGCCAGCTGGATGTGGGCGATGCGCGGCAGCGCGGCGCGCAGCGTGGCGGTCAGCTCGCCTTCCATGCGCTGGGCGTGGTAGAGGTCGTACTGCAGGTACAGGTTGTCCGAGCCGACGGCGTCGATGACCTCCAGCGCCTGCTTCGTCCGGCTCAGGAAGAAGCCCGGAATGTCAAAGGTGTTGATGGGCTCGATCAGCAGCGGAATGCCTTGCGCCTTCAGCGCCTCGGCCGCGAAACGCAGGTTGCCGACCAGCGTGGCGCGCGCGTCGGCCTCGGTCACGCCCGTCGGGCGTATGCCGGCCAGGCAGTTGATGCGTGGCGTGCCGAGCACCCGGGCGTAGGCCAGGGCACGCTCCACGCCGGCGCGGAACTCGTCTTCCCGGCCTGGCAGGCAGGCGATGCCGCGCTCGCCGGCCGCCCAGTCACCGGCCGGCAGGTTGTGCAGCACCAGCAGCAGCCGGTGCTCACGCAGGCGCGCGGCGATGGTCTCGGCCTCGAAGTCGTAGGGGAACAGGAACTCCACGGCCTTGAAACCCGTCTTCGCGGCAGCGGCGAAGCGGTCGAGGAAGGGCAGCTCGGTGTAGAGCATGGTGAGGTTGGCGGCGAAGCGCGGCATGTCGTTGCTCCTTTCAGTCCAGCAGGCCCACCGTCTCCAGGCCCTGCGGGGCGCGGCAGTCGATGGCCTCGAATTCGTTGATCCTGTCGATCTCTGTGCCCATGGCGATGTTGGTCACACGCTCCAGGATGCACTCCACCACCACCGGCACACGGTGCTGTTGGGCCAGCGCCTGGGCCTCGCGCAGCGCGCCTTCGAGCTTTTCGGGGTCGGTCACGCGCAGGGCCTTGCAGCCCAGGCCCTCCACCACGGCCACGTGGTCGACGCCGTAGCCACGCAGGCCGCTGCCGTCGTCGGCCATGTTCTGGTTCTCGAAGGCCAGCTGCACGCAGTAGTCCATGTCGAAGCCGCGCTGGCTCTGGCGGATCAGGCCCAGGTAGGCGTTGTTGACCAGCACGTGCACGTAAGGCAGGCCGAACTGCGCGCCCACCGCCAATTCCTCGATCAGGAACTGGAAGTCGTAGTCACCCGAGAGCGCCACCACGGGTTTGCCCGGCTGCGCCGCCACCACGCCCAGGGCGGCCGGCAACGTCCAGCCCAGCGGGCCGGCCTGGCCGCAGTTGATCCACTGGCGCGGGCCGTAGACATGCAGAAACTGGGCCGCCGCGATCTGCGACAGGCCTATGGTGCTCACGTACACCGTGTCGCGGCCGAAGACGCGGTTCATCTCCTCATAGACGCGGTGCGGCTTCATGGGGATCTGCTCGAAGTGGGTCTTGCGCAACATCACGCGCTTGCGCTCGGCGCAGCGTTCGGCCCAGGAGCCGAAGTCAGGCCAGTCGCCACGGGCCTTGCGCTCCTTCAGAACCTCGACGAACAGGTCGAGCGCCGCGCCCGCGTCGGACACGATGCCAAAGTCGGTTTCGAACACGCGCCCGATCTGCGTGGGCTCGATGTCCACATGGACGAACTTGCGGCCCCTGGTGTAGGTCTCGACCGAGCCCGTGTGCCGGTTGGCCCAGCGGTTACCGATGCCGAGCACGAAGTCGCTCGCCAGCATCGTCGCGTTGCCATAGCGGTGGCTGGTCTGCAGGCCCACCATGCCGGCCATCAGCGGATGGTCGTCGGGGATGCTGCCCCAGCCCATCAGCGTGGGGATCACCGGCACGCCGGCCAGCTCGGCGAACTCGACCAGCCGCGCCGAGGCGTCGGCATTGATGATGCCGCCACCGGCCACGATCAGCGGCTTCTCGGCGGCGGCCAGCAGGTCCAGCGCCCTGTCGATCTGCTTGCGGGTGGCGGCAGGCTTGTAGAGCGGCAGCGGCTCGTAGGTATCGGGGTCGAACTCGATCTCGGCCATCTGCACGTCGAACGGCAGGTCGATCAGCACCGGGCCGGGCCGGCCCGAACGCATCAGGTGGAAGGCCTGCTGGAACACGCGCGGCACCAGCGCCGGCTCGCGCACGGTGACGGCCATCTTGGTGACGGGCTTGGCGATGGACTCGATGTCCACCGCCTGGAAGTCTTCCTTGTAGAGCCGGGCGCGCGGCGCCTGGCCGGTGATGCAGAGGATGGGGATGGAATCGGCGCTGGCCGAGTACAGGCCGGTGATCATGTCGGTGCCCGCCGGCCCCGAGGTGCCGATGCACACGCCGACGTTGCCGGCCCGCGCCCGGGTGTAGCCCTCGGCCATGTGGGAGGCGGCCTCCACGTGCCGTGCCAGCACGTGGGCGATGCTGCCGCGCTGGCGCATGGCGGCATACACCGGGTTGATGGCGGCGCCCGGGACGCCGAAGGCCTGCGTCACGCCTTCCTTTTCCAGCACGCAGATGGCGGCCTGGGCCGCGGTCATTCGGGTCATCACATACCTCTCTTTCAGAACTGGTTGTGATGCTATGGACACCATCCGGCTTTGAGAATGGCACGCGGGGTACTTCCATTCCATACTTGCGGTATCGAATCCACGGGACACAATGCGCCATGGACCGCTACAAGGAAATCGAAGCCTTCGTGCTCGCGATGGAGCACGGCAGCCTGGCGGCGGCCGCGCTGCACGCGGGCATCACGCCGGTGATGATGGGCCGGCGCCTGGATGCGCTGGAAAAACGCCTCGGTGCCCGGCTGGTGCACCGCAGCACGCGCCGGCTGGCGCTGACCGAGGCCGGTGCGGGCTTCCTGGACGAATGCCGCGCCCTGCTGACGCAGTGGAACCAGGCCGAGGCGACGGTGTCGGCCCAGCGCCACCGGGCCACCGGCCATCTGATCGTCTCGGCCCCGGCGGCCTTCGGCCGGCTGCACGTGGCACCCCACGCCAGTGCTTTCCTCAAGGCCAACCCCGAGGTCAAGCTGTCGTTCAACCTGACCGACCGCGTGGTGGACATCGTGCGCGAGGGCTACGACATGGGCATCCGCATCGGCGGCGCGGTGGACCCCAACTTCGTCGCCATCAGGCTGGCCACCAACCAGCGCGTGGTCTGCGGCACCCCGGCCTATTTCCGCAAGCACGGCAAGCCGCGCACGCTGGAAGACCTGGCCAGCCACAACTGCCTGGCCTTCAATCTGCAAGGCGGACAGCAGCGTGGCTGGTATTTCCAGCGCGACGGCAAGGCCCTGACCATACGGGTGGATGGTTCGCTGGACTGCAACGACGGCGAGCTGCTGCACCGCTGGGTCAGCGAAGGCCTGGGCCTGGGCTGGCGCTCGACCTGGGAGATCCAGGCCCAGCTGCAACGCGGCGAGCTGGTCACCGTGCTGGACGACTTCGCCCTGCCCGCCTACGACATCATGGCGGTCTACCCCGGCCAGCGCCACGTGCCGGCCAAGGTCCGCTTCTTCGTCGACCACCTCAGGAAAACCTACGCCCGCCCGGGGTACTGGCTGGCGAACTGAATGCCCCCACGCCCATCACTTATGACCACCCTTCTGATCCACAACGCCACCTGCGTCGCCACCTTCGACGACGCCCGCACCGAACTGAAGAACGCCTCGGTGTTCATCCGCGACAACCGGATCGAGGCCGTCGGGCCGGCCGAGGCACTGCCGCAGACCGCCAGCGACGTGATAGACGCGCGCGGCCACCTGGTGTTGCCGGGCCTGGTCAACACCCACCACCACATGTACCAGAGCCTCACGCGCGCGATTCCGGGCGTGCAGGACGCCGAGCTGTTCGCCTGGCTGCGCGGGCTCTACCCCATCTGGGCCAGGCTCACGCCCGAGATGGTGAAAGTCTCGACCCAGGTGGCCATGGCCGAGCTGCTGCTGTCGGGCTGCACCACCAGCAGCGACCACCTCTACATCTACCCCAACGGCGTGCGGCTGGAAGACAGCATTGAAGCTGCCCAACGCATTGGCATGCGCTTCGTGGCCACGCGCGGCAGCATGAGCGTGGGCCAGAGCGCTGGCGGCCTGCCGCCCGACCGCGTGGTGGAGCGTGAAGATGACATCCTGCGCGACAGCCAGCGCCTGATCGAGGCCTGGCACGACGCCAGCCACGGTGCGATGGTGCAGGTAGCGCTGGCGCCGTGCTCGCCGTTTTCGGTGAGCCAGGACCTGATGCGCGAAAGCGCGGCGCTGGCGCGCTCGTACCGCCACCGCTTTGGCGCACAGGGCGTGCGCCTGCACACCCACCTGGCCGAGAACGACCACGACATCGCCTACAGCCGGGAGAAGTTCAACCGCACGCCCGCGCAGTACGCACAGGACCTGGGCTGGGTGGGCGACGACGTCTGGCACGCCCACTGCGTCAAGCTCGACGACGAGGGCATCTCGCTGTTCGCGGCCACCCGCACCGGGGTGGCCCACTGCCCCTGCAGCAACATGCGGCTGGCCTCGGGCATCGCGCGGGTTCGGCGCATGGTGGACGCCGGTGTGCCGGTGGGCCTGGGCGTGGACGGCAGCGCCAGCAACGACGGCGCCCACCTGGTGGGCGAGGCGCGACAGGCCATGCTGCTGGCGCGCGTGGGGCGTTCGCTGGAACCTTTCGGTTGCGACCGCGGCCCGGCCGAGATGACCGCGCGCGACGCGCTGGCCCTGGCCACGCGCGGCGGCGCCGAAGTGCTGGGCCGGCGCGACATCGGCCAGCTGACGCCGGGGATGTGCGCCGACCTGGCCCTGTTCGACCTGCGCACGCTGGGCTTCGCCGGCGGCGCGGTGCACGACCCGGTGGCCAGCCTGCTGCTGTGCGCCAGCCCCCAGGCCGCCTACACCGTGGTCAACGGCCGCGTGGTGGTGCGCCAGGGGCGGCTCGCGACGCTGGAACTGGAGCCGCTGCTGGAGCGGCACAACGCGCTGGCGGTACGGCTGTCGACCGGCTCCACAAACGGCTAGACGACCTCGGGGTCTTCCACACACACCCGGTTGCGCCCACCGCCCTTGGCCTCGTAGAGGGCTTCGTCGGCCCGTCGCAGCAGCTTGACCTCCGAGTCCGTGGGGCGCAGCGTCGCGACGCCCACGCTGATGGTCACGCGTCCCCAGACGGCATCGGTCTGCTGGGCCATGGCCTGCACCAGCGCCTCGGCGATGACGCGCGCCCCGTCCAGATCGGTGTCGGGCAGCAGGGCCACGAACTCCTCGCCGCCACTGCGGGCGCAGATGTCGGAATCGCGCAGGCGCCGCAGCAGGGTGCGTGCCAGCAGCTTGAGCACCTCGTCGCCCACATCGTGGCCGAAGGTGTCGTTGATGCGCTTGAAGTGGTCCAGGTCCATCAGCAGCACGGACAGCGGCCGCCCGGCCCGCCGCGCCATCGCCAGCGACTGGCGCAGCTGGGCATCGAGGCCACGGCGGTTGAGCAGGCCGGTGAGCGCATCGGTGCGGGCCTGGCGGTCCAGTTCCTGGTTGGCCAGTTCCAGCTCCCGCGTGCGCTGGCGCACCTGGGTTTCCATGGACTCGTTGAGGCTCAGCAGCCGGGACGTCATGCGGCGCAGAGCCGCCGACAGCAGCCAGACCTCGTGGTTGCTGTCCAGCCGCGGCAGTGCGCTGCCCTGGCCGACCTGCTCGACCTCGCGCGCGGCGTCGGCCAGCTGGACCAGATCGCGGCTGAGCCGGTGCGCCGCCGCCCAGCCCAGCACCGCCGCCAGCACGGCCACCGGCACACCCAGCGCGAAAGCCACGCGCTCGGCGGACCTGGCCTCGGCGAAGGCGGTGTCGGCCAGCTGGCGCACCACCACCCGCCAGCCCAGGTCGGATGCCAGGCTGCGTGCCTGCACATTGACCACGGCACTCAGGTAGTCGTGGCCGTCGTCCCAGCGCAGCACCATGGCTGGCGGGATGTCGCGCCGCTGGGTGGTATCGCCCAGAGGCGCTTCGGCCGGCAGGCGCTGGCGCCCCATGGCGGCCATGTCCGATGCGTAGATCAGCTGGCCCTGGCGGTCGAACACGAAAGCCTGGATGTCCTGCTCGTGGGCCAGCGGGGGCAGCAGGTTCTCGACCACCTCGCGCGCCCAGTCCCAGCTCACGTGGATGCACAGCACGCCCACCACGGCGCCGGACTGGCGTATCGGCGCGGCGAAGTCGAGAAAACGCAGCGGCTCGCCGTCACCCCGACCAGGCTGCAGCAGGTTGGCCAGCAGCACCGCCGGGTGCACGTCGCCCACATAGGATTGCTCCAGCGCGCCGCGGAACCAGGGCCGGGCAGCCACGTTCTGTCCCACCAGCAGGTTGCCGGTGGCGGCTTTCACCAGGCCGGCACTGTCCACCACCCCTATCCAGGAGTTGTGGCCGTGCACGGCCTGGCTGCTGGCCAGCAGGTCTTTCACCGCGCCAGAGTCCAGCCCCTGGGCCCAGACGTTGGACGAGGCCGCCAGCATCTCCGCCTCCCGGCTGCGCTCGTGCAGCCCGTCGGACAGCGTCTTGGACACGTTGGTGGCCGCCGCCAGCAACGTGGCGCCGGCGCTGCGCTGGGCGTTGAGCTTGAGGAGTTCGCCCAGAGCGACCGACAACACCGCCGACAGCGCGACCGCCAGCACGCCGAACACCGACGCGATCTGGGTTCGCAGGCTGAGCCGGGAAAAACGAAGGCGCTTCATGGCGTCGAACCATAGCGCCAAATTCGCCAGAGGCAAATGCTCTGGCACCTGTTGTTTCAGATTCGTCAGTCCACCTTGGCGCCGGCCTGGAACCAGCGTGCGATCAGCGCGCGCTCGTCCTCGGTGATGCCGGTGGCGTTGTTCATGGGCATCTGGCGCGACACCACCACCTGCTGGTGGATGGCCTGGGCGTGCTGGCGCAACGCCTCAGGCGTGTCCACGCGCACACCCTTGGATTGCAGGGCTTCGCCATGGCACATCACGCAACGCTGGGTCATCACATCCCGCACCTGGGCGGCGCTCACGGCGGCCGGCACGGCGGCGGCAGGCGCAGGCGCTGCGGGAGCGGGCTTCATCCAGGCGATCAGGCCCAGCAGCGCCACCACGCCCGCGACCGCGTAGGGCCAGGGGTGCGGGTTGCGGCCCAGCTTGAAGCCGTGGCGCAGCACGAAGAACTGGCGGATGGCCGCGCCCGCGAACATGATGGCGATCAGCACCACCCAGTTGTAGGCATGGGCATAGGTGAAGCTGTAGTGGTTGCTCAGCATGGCGAAGACCACCGGCAGCGTGAAGTAGGTGTTGTGCACGCTGCGCTGCTTGCCGCGCTTGCCATGGATGGGGTCGACCGGCTCGCCCGCCTTGAGCGCAGCCACCACCTTGCGCTGGCCGGGGATGATCCAGAAGAACACGTTGGCGCTCATGGCAGTGGCGATCATGGCGCCCACCAGCAGGAAGGCCGCCCGGCCCGCGAACAGGTGGCAGGCCAGCCAGGCCGCGAAGGCCACCAGCACCGCCACCAGCAGGCCGACGATGGCATCACCCTTCTCGCGCTGCCCGAAGACGCGGCAGATGGCGTCGTAGGCCAGCCAGAACACGACCAGGAAGCCGAGCGCGGCGGCTATGGCCGCAGCGGGCGACCACTCCATGACCCGCGGGTCGATCAGGTAGACGCTGGGGCTCCAGAGGTAGGAGACCAGGAACAGCGCGAAGCCGCTGAGCCAGGTGGAATAGCTCTCCCAGTAGAACCAGTGCAGGTGGTCGGGCAGCTTCGGGGGCGAGACGTTGAACTTGACCGGGTGGTAGAAGCCACCGCCATGCACCGCCCAGAGCTCGCCGTTGACGCCCTGCTTTTTCAGATCCTCATCAACTGGCGGCGTGAGGCTGCTGTCGAGAAAGACGAAGTAGAACGAGGAGCCGATCCAGGCGATCGCCACGATCACGTGGAGCCAGCGCAGCAGCAGGTTGGCCCAGTCAAGCAGGTAGGTTTCCATGGTTGTGTTCCATGTCGGAGGCGTGGTTCACCACTGCGGGCGCTCTGAACCAACGGCAAACCGCGAACCAGACAGCCGGAGGGCTGTCAGCACCGCTGCGATTTCGAGGTAAAGTGTATACAGTTTCAGTCGCCAACGCCAGTACGGGTTTCCCCGCAGTGCAGCAACAACTGTGCCGCCACGCTGGCGGCGATCACCTCGGGCTCCTTGCCCGTGATGCCCGGGATGCCGATGGGCGAGGTGACGGCCGCGAGTTCGTCGGTGGTAAAGCCGCGCGCCGCCAGCCGATGGCGGAAGGTGGCCCATTTGGTCTGGCTGCCGATCAGGCCGATGAAAGGCAGGTCGCCGCGTTCGCGCCGGCGCGTCAGGCAGGCCGCCACGATGTCCAGGTCCTCGGCGTGGCTGAAGCTCATGATCAGCACCCGGGCACCGGGCGGCAGGTCGCGCACCGCCGCCTGCACCGGGTCGGAATGCTCGGCGTGCACCTGGGGCGGCAGGCGGTCGGGAAAGATCTCGTCGCGGCTGTCGGTCCACCAGATCTCGAACGGCAGCACGGCCAGCGCCCGCACGATGGCCCGGCCCACGTGGCCGCCGCCGAACAGGCCCACCGGCACCCGGCGGGGCCGCAGCCGCTGCGCCAGGGCATCGGCGCACGCGGCCTCGAGCGGCTCCAGCCCGAGCACCACGCGCCCGCCGCAACACTGCCCCAGGCTGGGGCCGAGCACCACCTCGAGGCGCTCGGGCGGCAGGGGCAGGCCCATGCGCGCCCGCGCCCGGGCGCACGCCTCCCACTCCAGATGGCCCCCGCCTATGGTGCCGATCTCGCCGTCGGCGAACACCGCCATCCAGGCGCCCGGCTCACGCGGCACCGAGCCCTGGGTGGCCTGCACGGTCACGAGCACGGCCGGCTCATGCACCAGGCGCTCAAGCAGACGGGCGAGATCGGTCATTGTCAAAAAAAGCAACGCTTGTAAATTCCACCAGTATGCCCACCACCAGGCCGTACGCACCCGGCTGACACGCATACACTTCCTCCGGAATCTGCTATGGAGACAACCGCATGTCCACGTCTTTCAAGGCCCCGGCACGCTGGCGCACGCTGAGTGCCGGCGCGATCGCCGGCCTGCTGGCCGCCTGCACCACGCCACCCGCCCCGCCGGTGGCCGGCACCGAACCCGCACCGCTGCCCCAGCCGGCACAGCCGCCGGTGGCACAGGTACCAGCCCCCGCTCCGGCGCCAGCGCCTTCGGGCGCCGTGTCCCATGCCACCCACGAAAAGGCCTACCGGCGCGACGCCGCCGCCCACCTGTACCGGCTCAACGGCCACCGCATCTACAAAGGCATGCTCCCGCCGCTGATACAGGCCGTGGGCGTGATGCAGGTGGAGCTCGACGCCCAGGGACATGTGCGCTCGTTCGGCTGGCTGCGCGCGCCGCGCCACGTGCCGGCCGTGATGGCCGAGATCGAGCGCACCGTGCGCCAGGCCGCGCCCTACCCCGCGCCGGTGCGCATGGGCCGCGTGGTCTACACCGAGACCTGGCTGTGGGACAAGAGCGGCACCTTCCAGCTCGACACGCTGACCGAAGGCCAGCGGAGCAAGCTCTAGCGGGCTGCCGCCGGGCCACCCCAAGGCAGGCCAGCCCCCCCGGAGGGCAGCGACCCGCGCAGCGGCGGAGCGTGGGGGCTTTGACTCAGCTGCCCCGGTACGTGGAGTAGCTCCAGGGACTGACCAGCAGGGGCACGTGGTAGTGCTGGTCGGTGTGCGCGACGCCGAAGTCCAGCACCACGCGATCCAGGAAACGCGGCTCGGGCAGCGTCACGCCCCTGGCATCGAAGTAGCCGCGCACGTCGAATTCCAGCCGGTAGGTGCCAGCCCTGAGGCTGGCGTTGTCGTACAGCGGCCCGTCGGGGTTGCGGCCGTCGCTGTTGAGGTTGAAGCGGCGCACCAGCGTGCAGACCAGCGAATCGCCCTCGCGTTGCGTGGTGTAGAGGGCCACCGCCATGCCGGCGGCGGGGCCGCCGTGCATGGTGTCCAGTACGTGGGTGCTCAGTCCCATGGTGTCGTCCTTGTCCGTTTGAAAAGCAGTCGACTGAAAGTGTATACAGTTTCGCGGAATGTGGCTATCATGGCCGCATGGAATCTTCCAGCACCCGCCAAATCGTCGAATCGCTGACGCGCGCCATCGTCGAGCACCGCCTGCATCCCGGCACCAAGCTGGCCGAGCAGAAGCTGGCCGACCACTTCGGCGTCTCCCGCACCCTGGTGCGCCAGGCCCTGTTCCAGCTCGCGCAGAACCGCCTGATCCGCCTGGAGCCCGCGCGCGGGGCCTTCGTGGCCACGCCCTCGGTGGACGAGGCACGCCAGGTGTTCGCGGTGCGCCGCATGCTCGAGGCCGAGATGACGCGCGAATTCGTGCGCCAGGTCACCCCGGCCAAGATACGCGCGCTGAAGAACCACGTGGCCGAAGAGAAGAAGGCCGTGGACAACGACGACGTGGCCGGCCGCACCGAGCTGCTGGGCGATTTCCACGTGCGCATGGCCGAGCTCATGGGCAACCAGGTGCTGGCCGAGCTGCTGGGCGAGCTGATCTCGCGATGCGCGCTGATCACGCTGATGTACCAGAGCGCCCATGCCGCCGGCCATTCGCACGACGAGCACGCGGACATCGTCAAGGCCCTGGCCGACAAGGACGAAGCCACCGCCGTGCGGCTGATGGATGAACACCTGCGCCACGTAGAAGCCAGCCTCACCTTCGACCGCAAGCTGCCCACCAACGACCTATCCCTCGCGCTGTCCTGAAACCGACATGACCGCCTACGACACCACCCAGCCCTACCCGCGCGACCTGATCGGCTACGGCCGCAACCCGCCCCATGCTCAATGGCCCGGCAACGCCCGCGTGGCCGTGCAGTTCGTGCTGAACTATGAAGAAGGCGGCGAGAACAGCGTGCTGCATGGCGATGCGGGTTCCGAACAGTTCCTCTCGGAAATGTTCAACCCGGCCTCGTACCCGGACCGCCACATCAGCATGGAAGGCATCTACGAGTACGGCTCGCGCGCGGGTGTCTGGCGCATCCTGCGCGAATTCGAAAGGCGCGGCCTGCCGCTCACGGTGTTCGGCGTCTCCATGGCGCTGGAACGGCACCCCGAGCTCACCGCCGCCTTCGTGGAGCTGGGCCACGAGATCGCCTGCCACGGCTGGCGCTGGATCCACTACCAGAACCTTGACGAAGCCACCGAGCGCGAACACATGCGCATCGGCATGGCGATCATCGAAAAGCTCACCGGCCAGCGCGCCCTGGGCTGGTACACCGGCCGCGACAGCCCCAACACCCGTCGGCTGGTGGCCGACTACGGCGGCTTCGAATACGACAGCGACTACTACGGCGACGACCTGCCGTTCTGGATGAAGGTGAAGAAGAGCGACGGCAGCGACGCCCACCAGCTCATCGTGCCCTACACGCTGGACTGCAACGACATGCGCTTCGCCCTGCCCCAGGGCTATTCACACGCCGACCCGTTCTTCCAGTACATGAAGGACACGTTCGACGCGCTCTACGCCGAAGGCGACGAGGCGCCCAAGATGATGAGCATAGGCATGCACTGCCGCCTGCTGGGGCGCCCGGGCCGCATCACGGCGCTGCAGCGTTTCCTGGACCACATCCAGAAGCACGACCGCGTCTGGGTCTGCCGCCGCATCGACATCGCGCGCCACTGGCGCGCCACCCACCCCTTCGAGGCCTGAGCCATGCCCCTGACGATTGACCAACTCAACACCGCGCCGCTGGCCGAGGTGGCCGCCGCGCTGGACGGCCTCTACGAACACTCGCCCTGGATTGTGGAACGCGCGCTGCAGCAGCGCCCATTCGCCTCGCTGGCCCACCTCAAGCACACGCTGGCCCAGGTGGTCGATGCCGGCGGCCGCGACGCGCAGCTCGCGCTGATCCGCGCCCACCCCGAACTCGCCGGCAAGGCCATGGTGGCCAAGACGCTGACCGCCGAATCCACCAACGAGCAGAGCAAGGCCGGCCTGACCGCCTGCACGCCCGAGGAGTTCGCGACCATCCAGCGCCTCAACGCCGAATACAACGCGCGCTTCGGTTTCCCTTTCATCCTCGCGGTGCGCGGCCCGCGCGGACTGGGCCTGGACAAGCGCCAGATCATCGAAGCCTTCGAGCGCCGCGTGCACAACCACCCGGACTTTGAACTCGCCGAGGCGTTGCGCAACATCCACCGCATCGCCGAAATCCGCCTGAACGACAAGTTCGGCACCGAACCCACGCTGGGCCATGACGTCTGGGACTGGCATGAGAAGCTGGCCCAGCACAGCGACCCGGGTTTCGCCGAGAAGGGCCAGCTCACCGTCACCTACCTGACCGACGCGCACCGTGCCTGTGCCCAGCGCATCAGCCACTGGATGAAGGACTGCGGCTTCGACGAAGTCGGGATCGACGCCGTGGGCAACGTGGTCGGCCGCTACCACCCGGCCACGCCTGATGGCAAATACCTGCTGACGGGTTCGCACTACGACACCGTGCGCAACGGCGGCAAGTACGACGGCCGGCTCGGCATCTTCGTGCCCATGGCCTGCGTGCGCGAATTGCACCGCGCAAGCCGGCGCCTGCCATTCGGTATCGAGGTGGTGGGCTTCTCGGAAGAGGAAGGCCAGCGCTACAAGGCCACCTTCCTCGGATCTGGTGCGCTGATCGGCCACTTCAACCCCGCCTGGCTGGACCAGAAGGACGCCAACGGCATCACCCTGCGCGAGGCCATGCAGCACGCCGGCCTGTGCATCGACGACATCCCCAAGCTGCAGCGCAATCCGGCCGCCTACCTCGGCTTCGTCGAGGTGCATATCGAACAAGGCCCGGTGCTCAATGAACTGAACCTGCCACTGGGCGTTGTCACCTCCATCAACGGCGGCCGGCGTTATGTGGGAGAAGTCATCGGCATGGCCAGCCACGCCGGCACCACCCCCATGGACCGCCGCCGCGACGCCGCCTGCGCGGTGGCCGAGCTGGCGCTTTACATGGAGCAGCGTGCCGCGAAGGACGGCGATTCGGTCGCCACCATCGGCATGCTGGAAGTGCCCAGCGGCTCCATCAACGTGGTGCCGGGCCGCTGCAAGTTCAGCCTGGACCTGCGAGCACCCACCGACCCCCAGCGCGACGCCCTGGTGGCCGACGTGCTGGCCGAACTGGATCGCATCTGCGAGAAGCGCGGCCTGCGCCACGTTCTGGAGGAATCCATGCGCGCCGCCGCCGCGCCCAGCGCGCCCGAGTGGCAACGGCGCTGGGAGAATGCCGTCGCGGCCCAGGGCCTGCCCCTGTTCCGCATGCCCAGCGGCGCCGGCCACGACGCCATGAAGCTACACGAGGTGATGCCCCAGGCCATGCTGTTCGTGCGCGGCGAGAACAGCGGCATCAGCCACAACCCGCTCGAATCCTCCACCAGCGACGACATCCAGCTGGCCGTCCAGGCCTTTTCGCACCTGCTCGAACAACTTGCCACCGAAACCCCATGAACCCCACCTACCAGGCCCTGGACCAATGGATCGAGCGCCACTTCGAAGAGGAAGTGGCCTTTCTGCGCGAACTCGTGCGCGTGCCCACCGACACGCCGCCCGGCAACAACGCACCCCATGCCGAACGCACCGCTGAACTGCTGGCCGGCTTCGGCTACGCGGCCGAGCGACACGCCGTGCCCGAGAGCGAGGTGCGCAGCGCCGGCCTCGAGAGCATCACCAACCTGATCGTGCGCCGCCGCTTCGGTGACGGCGGCCGCACCATCGCGCTCAACGCCCACGGCGACGTGGTGCCGCCAGGCGAGGGCTGGACCCACGACCCTTACGGCGGCGAGGTGGCCGACGGCCAGATGTTCGGCCGCGCCACCGCGGTCAGCAAGAGCGATTTCGCCAGTTTCACCTTCGCGCTGCGCGCGCTGGAGGCGGTGGCCCAGGCCAACCAGCTGCCGCTCAGGGGCGGTGTCGAACTGCACTTCACCTACGACGAGGAATTCGGCGGCGAGCTCGGCCCGGGCTGGCTGCTGAAGAACGGCCTCACCCAGCCCGACCTCATGATCGCGGCCGGCTTCAGCTACCAGGTGGTGACCGCGCACAACGGCTGCCTGCAGATGGAAGTGACGGTGCAGGGCGACATGGCGCACGCCGCCATCCCCGACAGCGGCACCGACGCGCTGCAGGGTGCGGTGCACATCCTGAACGCGCTCTACCGCCTCAACAGCGACTACCTGAAGGTGCGCTCGCAGGTGGACGGCATCACCCACCCTTACCTCAACGTGGGCCAGATCACGGGCGGCACCAACACCAACGTGGTGCCCGGCAAGGTGGTGTTCAAGCTCGACCGCCGCATGATCCCCGAGGAAAACCCGGCCGAGGTCGAAGCCGCCATCCGCCAGGCCATCGCCACCGCGGCGGCCTCTTTCGCACCGCCGCGCGGCGGCAAGGCGCTGCAGGTGGACGTGCGACGCCTGCTGCTGGCCAACGCCATGAAACCCCTGCCCGGCAACCAGCCACTGGTGTCGGCCCTGCAGAGACACGGCGCCGAAGTCTTTGGCGAACCCATCCCCGCCGTCGGCACGCCGCTCTACACCGACGTGCGCCTCTACGTGGAACGCGGCATTCCCGGCGTCATCTATGGCGCCGGCCCGCGCACCGTGCTGGAGTCGCATGCCAAGCGCTCGGACGAACGCATCGCCCTGGCCGACCTGCGGCGCGCGACGCAGGTGATCGCGCGGACGCTGGCGGATCTGCTGGCCTGAGTCGCGCAGCCACTCCCCTTAAACGCCGCCTTCGGGCGGCGTTTGTGTTTTCAGGGTTTTCACCGAGTTCCCGCTTCGACAAAGTGTATACAGTTTTCGTATTCAAAACTGCACCATAACACCCGAGACAAAGGAGAGCATCCATGGGACAAGCGACTCATCCGGTTGATGAAAGACTGCCAACCGGCAAGCTCGCGGCGCTGGGCCTGCAGCACGTGCTGGTGATGTACGCGGGCGCGGTGGCCGTGCCGCTGATCGTGGGCCGCGCGCTCAACCTGAGCCCGCAGGACGTGGCCTTCCTGATCTCGGCCGACCTGTTCTGCTGCGGCATCGTCACGCTGATCCAGTCCATGGGCGCCACGCAGTGGTTTGGCATACGCCTGCCGGTGATGATGGGCGTGACCTTCGCCTCCGTCGCCCCCATGGTGGCCATGGCGCAGTCCAACCCCGGCGCGGCTGGCGCGCAGCTGATCTTCGGCTCCATCATCGGCGCCGGCGTGATCTCCATCCTGATCGCGCCCCTGGTCAGCCGCCTGCTGCGCTTCTTCCCGCCGGTGGTCACTGGCACCATCATCGCGGTGATCGGCATCAGCCTGATGCGCATCGGCATCAACTGGATCTTTGGTAACCCCGTTGGCCCGACCGCACCGTCCGTGGTCAGCCCCGAGCACGCGCAGTGGCTGGAGCAGGTGAAAGCCGTCGCTGGCGCGCCGGGCTCCGCCCTGCCCCCCATCCCGCAGGGCCTGGGCCTGCTGCCCAAGGCGCCCAACCCCAAGTACGCCGAACTCACCGGCGTGGGCATCGCGGCGCTGGTGCTGGTGTCCATCCTGCTGATCGCGCGGTTCGCCAGGGGTTTCGCGGCCAACATCTCGGTGCTGCTGGGAATCGTCGTGGGCGGCATCGCCGCCACCGCCATGGGGCTGATGAACTTCGACAAGGTCGCCAAGGCCGACTGGTTCGGCATCGTGCTGCCTTTTCACTTCGGCGCGCCCCTGTTCGATCCGGTGCTCATCCTCACCATGACGCTGGTGATGATCGTCGTGATGATCGAGTCCACCGGCATGTTCCTCGCGCTCGGCGAGATGACCGACCGCCAGGTAGACCAGGCGGCACTGACCCGCGGCCTGCGCACCGACGGCCTGGGCACGCTGATCGGCGGCATCTTCAACACCTTCCCCTACACCAGCTTCTCGCAGAACGTGGGCCTGGTGGCCGTGACTGGCGTGCGCAGCCGCTACGTCTGCGTGGCCGGCGGCGTCATCCTCATCGTGCTGGGCATACTGCCCAAGATGGCCGCGCTGGTGGAGTCGCTGCCCACCGTGGTGCTGGGCGGGGCGGGCCTGGTGATGTTTGGCATGGTGGCCGCCACCGGCATCCGCATCCTGGCTGGCGTGGACTTCAAGAACAACCGCTTCAATGCCCTGATCGTCGCGATCTCCATCGGCATCGGCATGGTGCCGCTGATCGCACCCAACTTCAAGCAGTGGATGCCGCACGGCCTGCACCCGCTGATCGAGTCGGGCATCCTGCTGGCCTCCATCGCGGCCGTGGCGCTCAACCTGTTCTTCAACGGTGCCGCTGGCGACAGCCGCGCGAGCATCGAGGCCGCCAAGCAGGCCGAAGCCCATTGACGCCCCGCACTGACACACGCGAGACCGCCCCACGGGGCGGTCTTTTCCATAATGGGTGCTTCCAACCCGAATGACGGAGACACCCATGCTCACCCTGTGCGGCTTCGCGGCCAGCAACTACCACAACAAGGCCAAGCTGGCCCTACTCGAAAAAGGCATTCCTTTCACGGAGGAACTGGCCTGGGTCGGCGAGACCGACAAGGCCTGCTCGCCGCTGGGCAAGGTGCCTTATCTCAAGACGCCCCAGGGCCCGCTGTGCGAGTCCCAGGCCATCGTCGACTACCTGGATGCCGCCTACCCCCAGGCGCCCCTGATGCCGGCCGACCCGTACGCTGCCGCCAAGGTGCGTGAACTGACCATCTTCCTCGACCTGCACCTGGAGCTGGTGGCGCGCAACCTCTACCCCGAGTCCTTCTTCGGTGGCCAGGTCAGCGACGCGTCCAAGGCCAAGATCGCCAAGCAGCTGGAGAAGAACATCGCCGCCTTCGCCAAGCTGGCGAAGTGGTCGCCCTTCATCGCGGGCGACCACTTCACCCAGGCCGACTGCGCGGCCATCGTGCACCTGCCGCTGATCAGCGGCGCCACCAAAATCATCTACGGCCGCGACTTCCTTGCCGACCTGCCCGCGCGCGACTACCTCAAGCGCATGGGCGAACGTGCCACGGTGCAGAAGCTCAACGCCGAACGCAAGGCGAACACCGAACTGATGAACCAGCGCGTCAAGGCCTGAGGCGCTCAGACCGGCGCGGCCGGAACGGCCAGGCCGCGCTGGACGGCCGGCCGTGCCACGAAGGCGTCGAGCACGCGTTTCACGTTCTTGAAATCCTGGAAGCCCACGAGGTCGCCGGCTTCGTAGAAGCCGACCAGGTTGCGCACCCACGGAAAGGTGGCGATGTCGGCCACGCTGCAGGTGTCGCCCAGTATCCAGTCCCGGCCGGCCAGCCGTCCGTCCAGCACCTGGAGCAGGCGCCGCGACTCGGCCGCGTAACGGTCGCGCGGGCGCTTGTCCTCGTACGCCTTGCCGGCGAACCGGTGGAAGAAGCCCAGCTGCCCGAACATGGGGCCGATACCGCCCATCTGGAACATCACCCACTGCAGCGCTTCGTATCGCCCGGCGGCATCGGCCGGCAGGAAGCGCCCGGTCTTCTCGGCCAGGTACATCAGGATCGCCCCCGATTCGAACAGCGCCAGCGGTTGCCCGCCCGGCCCGTCGGGGTCGATGATGGCGGGAATCTTGTTATTGGGGTTGAGCGAAAGGAACTCGGGCGAAAGCTGGTCGTTGGCATCGAAGGCCACGCGGTGCGCCTCGTAGGGCAGGCCCAGTTCCTCGAGCAGGATGGAGACCTTGACGCCGTTGGGCGTGGGCAGCGAATACAGCTGCAGCCGGTCAGGGTGACGCGCGGGCCACTTGCGGGTGATGGGGAAGGTGGACAGATCGGTCATGCGACGACTGTAGCCGCACCGCCAGCCGCCGCTGGCCCGCAGGGGTATTCGCGGGAGTCAGTCTCCGTCGCGCAGGCGGGCGATCTGCGCGCGCAGCACCTGGGCCCAGGCGCGGCGGTCCATGCCGCCGGCGCGCTCGGGCTCGCCATAGCACACCACGGCGCGCACGCGGCCATCGCCCACGGTGCGCCAGATCGAGGCCACCAGCGTGGTGTCGCCGATGTAGGTGGGCGCGTCGCTGCGCCTGCCGCTCTCGCGGTCGATGAAGCTCAGTGCCACCGGCAGCACCGGGCTGTTGGTGACGATGGCGGCCTGCAGCAGGTTGGCATGGAAAGGCAGCAGCTCGACGCCATCGCCCGTGGTGCCCTCGGGAAACACGCTCACCACATCACCCGCGCGCAGGGCCTCGGCCATGTGGTGCACCACGCGCATGGCGTCCCGCCGGCGCTCGCGCTCGATGTAGAGCGTGCCCGCGCCGGTGATCAGCGCGCCCAGCACCGGCCAGCGGCGCACGTCGGCCTTGGAGACGAAGCGGCTGGGCTGAGCGGCGTTGAGCACGATGATGTCCAGCCAGGAGATGTGGTTGGACACCTGCAGCACCGGCCCGCCGGCGGGTGGGTCGCCGATCACGCGCAGCTCCACGCCCAGGATGTCCAGCAGGCGCAGCGACCAGGCGCGCACGTGTTCGCGGCGCTGCGCGGCATCGCAACGCGGGAATTCGCGCCACAGCGTCCACAGCCCGCCGAACACGTGAAGCAGCGCCCGCAGCAGGCGCCAGACGCTGCGCAGAGGCCGCACCATCAGGCCGCGACGGCGGCGCGCTCGAACGCGAACTGGCCGCCCACCAGCGTGGCCCGCACGCGCGCGGCCAGCTCGTGGCCGTCAAACGGCGTGTGCTTGCCCTGGCTGCGCAGCGCCTCTGCGTTCACGGACCAGGCCGTTTCGGGCGCCACCACGCAGAGGTCCGCCACGCCGCCCTCGGCCAGGCGGCCCACGCTGGCCTGCAGCGTGCCCAGGCTGGCGCCCAGCACGCCGGCCGGGCCCTGCGTGACGCAGGCCACCGCACGGGCGAGCGGGATGTTGTCCTGCGCCGCCCACTTGAGCACCAGGCCCAGCAGCAGCTCGATGGCGGTGGCGCCGGCCTCGGCCTCGGCGAAAGGCAGCGTCTTGGCATCGGCATCGACCGGGTTGTGGTCGGACACCAGCGCGTCGATGGTGCCGTCGGCCAGGCCGGCGCGCAGGGCCTCACGGTCGCGCTGCTGGCGCACCGGCGGCGACAGGCGGGCACGGCTGTCGAAGTAGCCGATGTCCACGTCGCTGAGCATCAGGTTGTGCACGCTGACGTCGCAGGTGACCGGCAGGCCCTCGGCCTTGGCCTGGCGCACGAGTGCCAGCCCGGCGGCGCTGCTGATGCGGCACAGGTGCACCCTGGCGCCGGGCGCGCTCCTGTGCACGCCGCGCAGCAGCTCGAACAGGGTGTGCAGCGCGATCACCTCGGCCGCCACCGGCACGCCGGAGAGACCCATGCGCGTGGCCAGCGGGCCGCTGGCGGCCACGCCCTGGCCGAGCCAGAAGTCCTGCGGGCGCAGCCAGACGGTGTAGCCGAAGGTGGCGGCGTACTGCAGCGCGCGCTGCAGCACCTGGGTGTTGACCACGGGCACGTCGGCCTGCCCGAAGCCGATGCAGCCGGATTCGGTGAGCTCGACCATTTCGGTCAGCACCTCGCCCTTGAGGCCGCGCGTGAGCGCGCCGAGCGGGAAGACACGCGCCAGGTGCAGCTTCTCGGCGCGGAACTTGAGCATGTCCACCAGCCCTGGCTCGTCGAGCACGGGATCGGTGTCGGGCGGGCAGACCAGCGCCGTCACGCCGCCAGCCACCGCGGCGGCCATCTCGGACTCGAGCATGCCGCCGTGCTCCTGACCCGGCTCCTTGAGGCGGGCACACAGGTCCACCAGACCCGGCAGCACCCAGTGGCCGCCCGCGTCCAGCGTGCGGTTGGGGTGAAAGTCGGCCGGAACGCGGCCGATGGAGACGATGCGACCCGCCGCGATCGCGATGTCGGCCACTCCGTCGCGGCCGCTGGCGGGGTCGATGACGCGGCCGCCTTGAATCAGTATCTTCATGCGTTCCTCAAGCTTCGTTACCGGCAACGATGGACATCACGGCCATGCGGACGGCGATGCCGAAAGTGACCTGCGGCAGGATCACGCTCTGCTGGCCGTCGACCACCGCCGAGGCGATCTCGACGCCGCGGTTGATCGGGCCCGGGTGCATCACGATGGCATCGGGCTTGGCCCAGGCCAGGCGCTCGGGCGTGAGGCCGAAGCTCTTGAAATACTCCTGGCTGGACGGCAGCAGCGCACCGCTCATGCGCTCGTTCTGCAACCGCAGCGCTATCACCACGTCAGCGCCCTTGATGCCCTCCTCGAGCGTGTGGCACACACGCACCCCCATGGGCGCCAGCTCGGCCGGCACCAGCGTGCGCGGACCCACCACGCGCACCTCGGGGCAACCCAGCGTGGTCAGCGCGTGGATGTCGGAGCGCGCCACCCGCGAGTGCAGCACGTCGCCCACGATGGCCACGGACAGGTTGGTGAAGTCCTTCTTGTAGTGGCGGATGGTGTACATGTCCAGCAGGCCCTGCGTCGGGTGCGCATGGCGGCCGTCGCCGGCGTTGACCACGTGCACGTGCGGGGCCACGTGCTGGGCGATCAGGTAGGGCGCGCCCGACTCGCTGTGCCGCACCACGAAGATGTCGGCCGCCATCGCGCTCAGGTTGGCGATGGTGTCGAGCAGCGATTCGCCCTTGGCGGTGGAGCTGCGCGCGATGTCGAGGTTGATGACGTCGGCCGACAGCCGCGTGGCTGCGATCTCGAAGGTGGTGCGGGTGCGGGTGCTGTTCTCGAAGAACAGATTGAACACGCTCTTGCCGCGCAGCAGGGGCACCTTCTTGACCTCGCGGTCGCTCACGCTCACGAAGTTGGCCGCGGTGTCGAGGATCTGCGTCAGGATCGCCTTGGGCAGGCCTTCGGTGGAGAGCAGGTGGATCAGCTCGCCATTCTTGTTGAGTTGCGGGTTGCGGATGTTCTTCATGCGGCTTTCTCCACCACGAAGCTGAGCCGGCCGTCGGCGTCCTGCTCCAGCTCCAGCAGCTGGTCGGCCGGCAGGCTCAGGCGCGCGGCAGCCACCTCGGCAGCCACCGGCAGCTCGCGCCCGCCGCGGTCCACCAGCACCGCCAGCCTCACGCTGGCCGGGCGGCCGTAGTCGAACAGCTCGTTGAGCACCGCACGCAGCGTGCGGCCGGTGTAGAGCACGTCGTCCACCAGCAGCACGTGGGCGTGGTTGACGTCGAAGGGCAGCCGGGTCTGGGCGCTGGTGGCCAGGCCGCGCTGGGCGAAGTCGTCGCGGTGCATGGACGAAGAAATCACGCCGGCCTCGCCAGCAAGGCCGAGGTCGCGCTGCAGGCGCGCGGCCAGCCAGGCACCGCCGCGCGTGACGCCGGCCAGCCGCAGGCCGGGCTGGGCCGCCGCCAGCGGCCGCACGCCCCGCAGCAGCTCGGCGTAAAGGGCCTCGGCATCAAGCGCGAGGCTGGGACTGGAGGTTCGGGTCAAGGCAGGCTCCTCAGGTACTGTTCCAGGATGATGCAGGCGGACGCGGCGTCGGCGTCCCTGGCGCCCTCGGCCAGCGCCTCGGTGGTGCTGTAGCGTTCGTCCACCTCGTGCACCGGCAGGCCGAAGCGGGCGCGCAGCTGGCGTGCGAACTTGCGGGCGCGTCCGGTGTTCTCGTGCGCGGCGCCATCGGGGTGAAAAGGGATGCCCACGACCAGGGCATCGGGCTGCCACTCCTTCAGGCGCGCGGCGATCAACGAGAAGCGCGCGTCACCCTCGGCGGCGATGGTGGACTGGGGGGTGGCGGTTCGGGTCAGCACATTGCCGGATGCCACCCCGGTGCGCTTGAGGCCGTAGTCGAAGGCGAGAAACGTGCTTTCAGGCATGGCCGGCGTCGGGCGACAACATCCAGGCTTCCAGGCCCAGCAGCTTCATCGCCCGGTCGTAGCGCTGCTCCACGGGCGTGTCGAAGATCAGCGCGGGGTCGGCTTCCACTGTCAGCCAGCTGTTCTCGGTGATCTCGGATTCGAGCTGGCCCTGGGCCCAGGAGGCATAACCCATGGAGATGAACACCTTGTGCGGGCCGGCGCCCTGCGACATGGCTTCGAGCACGTCCTTGGAGGTGGTCATCTCCAGCCCACCGGGGATGGTGAGCGTGGAAGCATAGACCGATTCGCCGTCGCTGCCGGGCACGGCCTCATGCAGCACGAAGCCGCGTTCGGTACGCACCGGGCCGCCCTGGAACACCGGGTGGTCCTGCAGGTCTTCGCGCTGCAGCGGCAGCTCGACCCGCTCGAAGAGCTCGGGCAGGCGGATGTCGCTGGGCTTGTTGATCACCAGCCCCAGGGCGCCACGGTCGCTGTGCTCGCACATGAAAACCACGCTGCGCGCGAAAACCTCGTCCTTGAGCCCCGGCATGGCAATCAGGAAGTGGTTGGTCAGGTTGATGGGGGCAGAATCCGTGGGCATGCGCCAATTTTAGTTGCCCGCCATGAAGAAGTACGACTCCGGCCTGATGTGGTTCCGCCGCGACCTGCGCGCCGAGGACAATGCCGCCCTGCACCACGCCCTGCGGGAGTGCCGGCGCGTCTGGTGCGTTTTCGTGTTCGACACCGCCATTCTGGACGCCCTGCCGCGCCAGGACCGGCGGGTGGAGTTCATCCGCGAGTCGCTGCTGGACCTGGACGGCCAGCTGCGCGCCCTGGGCCAGGCCCACGGCTCGGCGGGCACCGGCCTGCTGGTGCGCCACGCCCGGGCACAGGACGAGATTCCCCGCCTGGCCGAGCAGCTGGGCGTGCAGGCGGTGTTCGCCAACCACGACGATGAGCCCGCCGCCCGCGAGCGCGACCTGCGGGTGCGCGGCGCGCTGGCGCACGCGGGCGTGCTGTTCCTGGGCCACAAGGACCACGCCATCTTCGAGCGCGACGAGCTGCTGACCGGCAACGGCCGCCCTTACGCAGTGTTCACGCCCTACAAGAACGCCTGGCTGCGCGAGGTCAACGATTTCTACCTGCGCAGCTATCCGGTGGAACGCCACGCCGCCGCGCTGGCGCCGCTGCCCCAAGGCCTGCCCCCCGGCGTGCCGGAACTGGCCGCCATCGGCTTCGAAACCACCAACCTGCGGGCGCTGAAGATCGCCACCGGCACCCAGGGCGCACGTGGCCTGTTTGAGGATTTCGTGGAGCGCATCGACCGCTACCATCAGGCGCGCGATTTCCCAGCCATCAAGGGCCCGAGCTACCTGAGCGTGCACCTGCGCTTCGGCACCCTGTCCATCCGCCAGGTGGCGCGCGTGGCCTGGCAGCTGCGCGACCAGGGCCTGCAAGGCGCCAGCACCTGGCTGTCCGAGCTGATCTGGCGCGATTTCTACCTGCAGATACTGAGCCACTACCCGCACGTGGTGGACAAGAGCTTCAAGCCCGAGTACGACGCCATCCACTGGGAGCGCGGCAAACACGCCGACACGCTGTTCCGGGCCTGGTGCGAAGGCCGCACCGGCTACCCGCTGGTGGACGCCGCCATGGCCCAGATCAACCAGACCGGCTACATGCACAACCGGCTGCGCATGGTGGTGGCCAGCTTCCTGACCAAGGATCTGGGCATCGACTGGCGACGCGGCGAACGCTACTTCGCCGAAAAGCTGATCGACTACGACCTGGCCGCCAACAACGGCGGCTGGCAGTGGGCCGCGTCCACCGGCTGCGATGCCCAGCCCTGGTTCCGCATCTTCAACCCGGTGACCCAGAGCGAGAAGTTCGACCCCGAGGGCAAGTTCATCCGCCGCTACCTGCCCCAACTGGCGAAACTGCCCGACCGCGCCATCCACGCCCCCTGGAAGGCGCAGCCCATCGAACTGCAGGCCGCCGGGGTGACACTGGGCGAGCACTACCCGGCGCCACTGGTGGACCACGCGGTGGCACGCGGGCGTACGCTGGAGCGCTACGCAGTTGTAAAAAAGAGTGACTGAGCAGGCACCCGGCCGGCATTTCAGCCCCGCTTAATGTGGCCCCGCTTCAATGGCGGCACGTCACCACCCGGTGACGTTCATTGAAGGACAAATACCCCATGAAACGCCGACTGATGACCGCCGCCCTGACTCTGATCGCCGCCGCCTCCGCCGTGGCCGGCCCTTCGTGCAACGTGCCCAAGGAGCAATGGATGAAAGAGTCTGACTTCAAGACCGGCCTGGAAAAACAGGGCTACCAGATCAAGACCTTCAAGGTCACCAAGGGCAACTGCTACGAGATCTACGGCCACGACAAAGCCGGCAAGAAAGTCGAGATCTACTTCAACCCGGCCACCGGCGCCGAACTGGAGCGGCATTGACACCTGAGGCAAGGCCATTGCGCGAACCCGTGCGTGTGTGGGACCCGTTCGTGCGGGTCTTCCACTGGTCGCTGGTGGGCTGCGTGCTGCTCAACCAGTTCGTGCTGGACGACGGCAAGCTGGCGCACCGGTGGGCCGGCTACACCGCCGCTGCTCTGGTGCTCGCCCGGCTGGTGTGGGCGGTGGTCGGTACGCGTCACGCGCGTTTTGCCGACTGGTTTCCCACCCCTGCGCGCCTGCGCACCCACGTGGCTGCGCTGCTGCGGGGCGAAACGCCGCACCACCTGGGTCACAGCCCGCTGGGCGCGCTGATGATGCTGGCACTGATGGTGCTGGTGCTCGCTCTGACCACCACCGGCTGGCTGCAGACCACCGACGCCTTCTGGGGAGACGAGTGGTTGGAAGAGGTGCACGAGGTGTTGGCGAACACGCTGATGCTCGCAGCCGGCCTGCACGCGCTGGCCGCCATCATCCTGAGCCGGCTGGAACGGGTGCGGCTGGTCCGCGCCATGTTCACCGGCGTCAAGACACCCTACTGAACCAAGGCGCTCAGGCCGCCAGGCCAGCTCGCACGTAGCCCGCCACCAGCGACATCAGCTGCTCCTCCGAGTAGGGCTTGCCCAGATAATGGTCCACGCCCAGCTCGCGCGCCAGCTGCCGGTGCTTGTCGGCGATGCGCGAGGTGATCATCACCACCGGCAAGTCGGCCAGCGACAGGTCGGCCCGCATCCGGCGCACCAGGTCGAAACCGTCCATGCGCGGCATCTCGATGTCGGTCAGCACCACCACCGGTCGCTCCTCGCGCAGCCGCTCCAGCGCCTGTTCGCCGTCGATGGCCAGCGCCACGCGGTAGCCCTCGCGCTGCAGCAGGCGCTGCGTCACGCGGCGCACGGTGATGGAGTCGTCCACCACCAGTACCAGCGGCTCCTGCCGGCCCTCAAGCGCGGCCCCGCGGCCGGACGCCGCCCGGCCGCGCAGCCAGTCCCGTGCCTGGGCGCCGTGCACGCTGGCCAGCGCCACCGGGTTGTAGATGACCGCGACCGCGCCCGAGGCCAGCACCGTCATGCCGGCCACGCCGGGCAGGCGCGCCAGCTGCGCCCCCAGGTGCTTGACCACCACCTCCTGGCTGCCCAGCACCTCGTCCACCCGCAGGGCCAGCCGGCGCGTGGCGCTGCGCAACTGCAGCACCGGCACCGTGGGCCCGTCCGCCGTGCTGGCCGGGGTCTGCTGCAGCAGTACGGCGGCATCGGCGTACGGCAGGCTATCGCCCTCGACCTCCAGCGGGTCGCCGCCGGCCATGTCGGGCAGCGCTGCGGGCGGCAGCCGCAGCACCCGCTCGATCAGGCTGGAGGGCACGCCAATGGTGGCGCTCCCGGCACGCACCAGCACGACCTGGGTCACGGCGGTCGTCAGCGGCAGCACCAGCGTGAAGCGGGTGCCCTGGCCCGGCCGGGTCTGCAGTTCGATGCGGCCGCCCAGCGCCAGCACGTCGTTGCGCACCACGTCCAGGCCAATGCCCCGGCCGGCGAGCTCGGTCACCTCGGCTGCGGTGCTGAGGCCGGGCTCGAACACCAGGGCCTGCAGTTCGGCCTCGGCAAGCCGGGTGTCAGGCCCCGCGAGGCCCAGCGCGCGGGCACGGGCCAGCACCCGGTCGAGATCCAGGCCGGCGCCGTCGTCGCTCACGCTCAGCGTGACGTCGTTGCCCTCATGGCTCAGCGTCACGGCGATCTCGCCCTCGACGGGCTTGCCGGCTGCCTCGCGCCGGTCAGGCGGTTCGATGCCATGTGCCACGGCGTTGCGCAGCAGGTGCTCGAAGGCCGGCGCCATGCGTTCGAGCACGCTGCGATCCATCTCCACGTGGCCGCCTTGCAGGTCCAGCCGGACGGATTTGCCGCTCTCCTTGGCGGCCTGGCGCACCACGCGGTACAGGCGCTCGGCCAGCGCATCGAACTCGACCATGCGGGTGTCGAGCAGGTCGCGCTGCAGCTCGCGGCTCTGGCGGCCCTGGGCCACCAGGCCATCCTCGGTCACGTCCAGCGCGCGCTGCAGGATGCGCTGCACCATGGCGATGTCGTTGACCGTCTCGGCCATCATGCGGGTCAGCTCCTGCATGCGGGTGAAACGGTCGAACTCCAGCGGGTCGAAATCGGTGCCAGGCTGGCCCGTTGCGCTGTCGGGCTGGCGCGACTGCAGCTGGGTCTCGGCCTGCAGCTCCAGGTCGCGCAGCTGCTGGCGCAGGCGGGCCAGGTTGGCGGTCATGTCCTGCAAGGCCCCGCGCAGGGTGTGCAGCTCGCCGTCCATGCGGGCGCGGCTGAGCATGATCTCGCCGGTCTGGGCCATCAGGCGGTCCAGCAGCTCCGGGCGCACGCGCACGGCCACCGCCGTGGTCCGCGCGGTGGTGGTCTGGGGCGCCTCGGGCAGGCGCACGCCGGCCGGGGTGCGGAACACGGGGGCCGTGGCGGCGGGCGCGTCAGCCGGCGGCGCGACGGCCTCGACCGCCTCCACCTTCACGCCGGGCGCGGGCGCCTCGGCGTGGCGCAGCTGCTCGAAACGGCCCGCCAGGGCGTCAAAAGCGGCCTGCAGGCCGTCCAGGCCCTCGCCAGGCGTCAGGGTCTCGGCCTGCGCCTCCAGCCGGTGGGCCATCTCGCCCAGGCGCATGGCGCCCGCCAGGCGGGCGCTGCCCTTGAGCGTGTGCAGGTTGCGCAGCACCTCGGCACGGGCGCTGGTGTTGTCCGGGCGCGCCACCCACTGGCGCAGCGCGGCGCCCAGGCGCGGCAGCAGGTCCAGCGCCTCCTCTTCGAACACCGGGAAAAGATCAGGGTCGACGGTATCGATGGCGTCGAAATCGCCGTCGTCGCCGTCAGCCGCTGCCGCGGCAACCAATGCAGGGGCGGCAGGCATTGGCAAATCCGCCGGCACCGGCTCTGGCGGTGATGCCGGCTGCGGCGGCCAGTCGCGCAGTTGCGCCAGCGTCTCAGGCGGCGCGTCCTTCAGGAAGCCGGCCGCGAACTGGTGCAGCAGGGCTCGGATGTCCTCGGCAGCGCGCACCAGCACTGGCGCGTCGTCGGCCGCCAGTCCGGCGGGGGTGCGCTCGAGCGCCTGCTCGAGCGCCCGGGCCAACCCCGACAGGGCCTCGAACCCCACCGTGGCCGAGCTGCCGGCGAGCGAATGCGCCCAGGCCACGGCGGCCTCGGGCGGCGGTTCCCGGCGCTCCAGCGCCCACTCGGCCAGCACATGGCAGAGCTGGCGCGACCACTCGTCCGCTTCGTTGAGGTAGACGTTGAACAGGTTGAGGCCGATGCGCAGCGGCCCGACGACCTTGACCTGTTCGTCGAACCCCTCGAAGCCGGTTTGCGGCTCCGGTGCCGGCTCGGGCCCGGGCTCCGGTTCGGCTGCCGGCTCGGGCTCCGGTGCAGTTTCGGGCGGCACTTCGGTCGCCAGCGACGGCCACTGGCCCGTCTCGCGCAGGGCCAGGGCGCTGCGCTGGATCGCATCAGGTGCCCACGGCAGCGGCAGGCTCCGGGCCAGGGCGTCGATGCCGGCCTCAAGCACCGGCAACACCTCGTCGACGGCAGCGAACAGCGCACCGTCAGCCGGCGCGGCGTCGGCCAGGCGTGCGTTGAGCACCTGTTCCATGGCCCAGGCGGCTTCACCGAAATCGCGCTGATCGACCATGCGCGCGCTGCCCTTGAGGGTATGGAAGGCGCGGCGCAGCGCGGTCAGGTCGGCCAGGCTGGAGGGGGCCGCGCGCAGCGCGTCGGCGGCGCGGCGGGCCTGGGCCAGCACATCACGCGCCTCCTCGATGAAGATGGTGAGCAGGTCGTCATCGTCATCGTCATCGTCATCGTCATCGTCCTCGACCTCGGGTTCGGGCGGCGGCGCCGGCGTCGGAACGGGCTCGGCAGGCACCATGGTCTCCAGTGGCGCGGCCAGTGGCTGGTCGGCCACTGTGTGGAGCAGCCCGGTGGCGGCATCGAACACGAAACCGTCCTGCGCCAGCGCGGGGTGGTGTGCCAGCGCATCGGCCAGAAAACCCAGGGCGCCGAGGTTGTGGGCCAGGCGTGGCCACGGTGCCTGCTGCGGCTGCGGCGGACCGGCCTGCGCGGCCACCCGGGCGACGTCATCGGCCAGGGTCTGTGCGGCCTGGGCAGCAGGCCCCAGGCCGAGCATCTCCAGCACGCCCCGCAGGCGGTGGGCGCGCTCGGCCACGCCGGCCAGCGGTGTCGCCGCAGGCTCGCCGCGTGAACAGGGTTCGAGCGCTTTCTCGATCTCGGCCAGGTTGCGGCGCGCCTCGTCCACCACGGCGCCAAGGTTGCGGCGCTCGCTGGCGCGGCGGAACAGCGGCTCCATCCACGGCTCCAGCGGCGCGGCGCCCTCGCCCGCCAGCACGGCATCCAGCCGGGCCGCCTGCTGCGCGGCGCGTTCCACCAGCGTGGCATCCAGCGGGTCGAAGTCGTCCAGCGCCGCCTCGGCAAACAGCAGCGCGGTGGCGGTCTCCATCGCAAGCTGCGGCGCGATGTCTGCGTCGGCCGCCCCAACCGCCACGCGCTCCAGCGACGTCGGCAGCAGGTTCGCATGCGGCAGCAGCCGGCTCCAGGCTTGGTGCAGGTGTGCGAAACGGGCGGCCAGCCCGGAACGGTCGCCGCCCTCGCTGGCCTGGGCCCAGGCCTGCCCCGCCTCGCGCACGGCCTCGCGTGCCCGGTCGAGGTCGGCGGGGTCGAACAGGCCCAGGCGCGGGGTGTCATAGTCGAAGCCGGCCTCGTCGCCGGTCAGCCCGTAGGCTTCACTCACGGCGCGCAAGTACGGGCTCGGCGTGTCGCCGGGCCGGGCCTGGGCGCAGAAGAACAGCAGATCGGTCAGCAGCGGCTCCTGCGCGGGCGCACGGCCCTGCGACCAGCCGGTGTAGTGCAGCAGCACGCGCGAGGCCGCGCGCTTGACGTGCACGTCGGCTGGCAGCAGGCCGCGCGCGACGGCATCGCAGTAGCCGGCCGCGACGGCCCAGAAAGCGGCATCGGCGGCCTGATCGGCACCGGCCGACAGGCCCGCGCAGAGCTGGGCCAGCACGCCCGCCGCGCCGGTGTCCATCGACTTGACCACCGGCAGCACGGCGCGGTCGAACCGCGCGCGCAGTTCGGCCGACGGAACAAGCGCGGCCGTGCCGTCTGGCAGCACGACCGCCGAACGCCGGGATGGCGCCACCCAGAGGTCGGCCGGGTGCGCGCGCTCGACGCCAGCGATGGCCTGGGCGTCACGGTAGGCCGGGTACAGGGCCAGGTCCGGCAGCGGCCGCTGTCGCAGCAGACGCTGCAGGTGCTCGGTCAGTGCGAAGCCCGCCCCCGCCAGGCGCCTCGCGGCCTCGGGGGTGCAGGTTTCGGGTTTGGCGATGAAGCGCTCGACGGCGGCTTCCATCGCGCGCAGCACGCGCGCGGCAGCGGCCAGACCCACCATTTCCAGCGCACCGACTGCCTGGTGCAGCTGCTGGCGCGCCACACGCAGGTCGCCCGCATCCACGCTGCCGGGGTCGTTGGTGCGGGCGTGCTCCAGCGCGTCGGCAAAGCGCTGCCAGGCCTGCTGCGCGTCGCGCAGGCTGCCGCGCAGCTCGTCGAACACCCAGGCCAATGGGCTGAGGTCTTGGGCAGTGATGCTCATAGGCACCTGCCGGGAAAAACCGTTTCACCGCCGGGCCGCCCCAAGGCGAAACAGTCCCCTCGGGGGGCAGCGCCCCGCGCAGCGGTGGAGCGTGGGGGCTTCATGTTCATAGTTTGAAACGCGCGACGGACTGGCGCAGCGCGTCGGCCATGCGGGTGAGCTCGCGCACCTGCTGCACCGTAGTGCGGGTGCCCTCGCCGGTCTGCTCGGTGACGGCGAAGATGTGCTGGATGTTGCCGGCCGTGCCGCTGGCCAGTTCGGCCTCGCGCGCGGCGGACAGGGCGATCTGCTCCACCAGTTCAGCCACCTGGCGTGCGAGCTGGTCGATCTCGGCCAGCGCCTCGCCGGCGTTGTCCGACAGGCGCGCGCCCTCGACCACGCCGCGCGTGGACGCCTCCATCGCCGCCACCGCGTCCTGGGTGTCGGCCTGGATGGCGCGCACCAGCTGCGCGATCTGGCGGGTGGCGTCGGCCGAGCGTTCGGCCAGGCGCTGCACCTCCTCGGCCACGATGGCGAAGCCGCGCCCGGCCTCGCCCGCGCCGGCCGCCTGGATGGCGGCGTTGAGCGCCAGCACGTTGGTCTGCCCGGTGATATCGGAAATCAGTTCGGTGATCTCGCCGATCTCCTGCGAGGATTCACCCAGGCGCTTGATGCGCTTGGCGGTGTCCTGGATCTGGTCGCGGATCTGGTTCATGCCGTCCATGGCGTCCTGCATGGCCTGGCGGCCGCCGCCGGCGGCGCGGCGCGCGCGGTCGGCGGCGGCGGCCGAGGCCTGGGCCTGGGTCGAAACGTCCTGGATGCGGCGCGCCATCTCGAGCACGGCCTGGCCGGTCTCGCGGATTTCGCGCAGCTGCTCGGTGGAGGCGGCCAGCAGCTCTATGGCGCTGTTTTCCATGGTTCCGGTGGTCTGCGCCACCTGCTGCGAGGTGTCCTGCACCTGGCCGACCAGCGTGCGCAGCTCCTCCACCGTGTAGTTGATCGAGTCGGCGATGGCGCCGGTGATGTCCTCGGTGACGGTGGCCTGCCGCGTGAGGTCGCCCTCGGCCACGTCCTGCAGCTCGTTCATGAGGCGCAGGATGGCGGCCTGGGTGGCGTCGTTGACACGGCGGACTTCTTTTTCCTGCGCGCGGGCTTCGGCACGCTGGCGCTCGGCCAGCGCGGCACGCTCGCGGCCGCTGCGCGTCTGCAGCCGCACCAGTGCCAGTGCGCACAGCAGCACCAGGATGGCCGCGCCGGCAGGCACCAGCCAGTCCTGTGCGCCGCCCTCGCCGCCCGGGCGGGTCCGGGCATCGGCCAAGGCCTGGCGGGCGGCATCGGCTGGGGCCTGCAGCGCCTCGCGCGCGGCGCGGGCCTCGGCTGCGGCCCCCCGGGCCTGCACCAGGGCCTGCACGGCGGCGTCCAGTGGCGCCGCGCCTTGCGACAGGCGTTCGAGCAGCTCGCGCTGGCGCGCATCGCGCACGGCCGGCAGCCGCAGGGTGCCGCTGCCATTGAGCTGCCCGGCCACGATTTCCTTCCACACGCCCAGCTCGCGCTGCAGCGACTGGGTCGCCGCGTCGCCCCCGGCTGCCTGCGCATCCTGCCCCAGCTGCGCGATGCGCGAGAGCAGCCGCACGCCCTGCACGGCGGCATTCACCTCGGCCGGCCCGGCGCCTTGCTGCAGCCGCAGCGCCAGCAACGCCTCGGCATGCTCCATCAGCTCGTCGGTGCGCTGGCGCAGCGCATCGGCCCGGGCCTGGGCCTGGCTGGCGGCGGAGTCGGTGGCGACCACCCGCGCCGCCGCATCGGCCAGCCGGCCCGAAGCTGCAAGCACGGCCGTCGTGGTCGCGTCGCCGGGGGTATGGGCAATCTGGTTCCAGCGCCACACGCCCCAGGCGCCGGTGGCCACCAGCACCCCCGCCAGCGTCACCACCAGCACGCGCTGGCGCCGGTCCGTGGCGTGGGCCCCGGCACCGGGCGCTTCCAGCGGCGCCGAGGCGGTGGCTGGCCCCATGGACGGGGGCAGCGTCCCCTCGCCCGGCACCGACAGCGTGGACTCGCCGCCGAAGGTCGAGCTCGTCAGGCCCGATGCCGGATCCAGCACCTGCGAATCGGCGGTCAGGATGGAAAAGTCGGACGGATCGCCGTCGCCCGGGCGTTTGCGTTTCAGCCAGCCTTGGAGGATGTGGATCAGCGCCATGGGTGTGTCAGGCCGCCGCGGCGGCGCCTCGCAGGTGGAGGTCGAGGAATTCGGGCGATGCGACCAGCGGGCGCAGGTCCAGCTCCAGCCAGGTCCGGCCTTCGGCATCCTGCAGCACCTGGCGCAGGACCGGCGTGCCGGGCAGCGGCACGGCGGCCTGGCCGGGCGTGAACTCGTGCGCGCCCTTGAGGCCCAGCATCTGCGCCACGGGCCACACGGCGGGCACGCCGAGCGCCGGGCTGAAGGACACGAAATGCCGGGGCGGCTGCGGTTCGCCCTCGCGTGGCAGCCCGAGATGGGTCAGCAGGTCGATCACGGTGTAGAGACCGCCGCGCCAGGTCGCGACGCCCTTGACCCAGGCCTTGACCCAGGGCAGGGGCTGCACCGGAGCGGGCGGGAAGACCTCTCCCGCGTGCGTGAGCGGCAGCAGCAGACGGTGGCCGCCCTCAGCTACCGCCAGCCAGTGGGCCGACCGTGCCTGGCTGCCGGCATCGGCCAGGCGCCGCGCGAGCTGCTGCTGGAAGGCGTTGAGGTCGACCCGCTGTGTCATCGGTTCGTGCTCCTTCAGGGCAGCGTCGCGGTGCCGGGGCCCGTCATCCGACCGCCTCGATCTTGGCCAGCAGCTGGGCCGGGTTGACGGGCTTGGTGATGTAGTCGCGCGCGCCCTGGCGCATGCCCCAGACGCGGTCGGTTTCCTGGCTCTTGCTGGTGCACAGGAACACCGGCACCTTGCCGTATTCGGGGTGGCGCGTGATGGTGCGGGTGAGCTGGTAGCCGTTCTGGCCCGGCATCACGACATCCATCAGGATCAGGTCGGGCAACGCCTGCCCGATGTGGGCGAAGGCCTGTTCGGCGTTCTCCGCGGTGCGAACCTCGTAGCCGTTGCGGCTCAGCAGGTCCTTGAGGAACAGGAGTTCGGTCTTGGAATCGTCGACCACCAGGATGTGCTTGACCGGCATCAGGCCGCCCCTCCCGCCGCAGCATCGCCGAAACGCGACACCGCCTGCAGCAGCTGGTCCTTGGTGAAGGGTTTGGTCAGGTGCTCCTGCGAGCCCACCAGGCGCCCGCGCGCCTTGTCGAACAGGCCGTCCTTCGAGGACAGCATCACCACCGGGGTGCGGGCGAAACGTTCGTTGCGCCTGATGATGGCGCAGGTCTGGTAACCGTCTAGCCGGGGCATGAGGATGTCGCAGAACACGAGGTCGGGCTGGAAGTCGTTGATCTTGGAAAGCGCATCGAAACCGTCGTCGGCCAGCAGCACCTCGTGCCCGCCCTGTCGCAGAAAAATCTCCGCGCTGCGCCGTATGGTGTTGCTGTCGTCCACCACCAGCACTTTCAGGATCGGGCTCGGGGCTGTGTTCACATGAGGGCTCCGCCCGTCAGATCTGGACCATTTCGAAGTCTTCCTTGCGGGCGCCGCATTCCGGGCAGGTCCAGTTCATCGGCACGTCGGCCCAGCGCGTGCCCGGCGCGATGCCGTGGTCGGGCGCACCGGCCTCCTCGTCGTAGATCCAGCCGCAGATCAGGCACATCCAGGTTTGGGCTTCGGTTTGGGATTCGCTCATGTCGGGGCAGAAATCATTGTCATAGAATGGTTTCATTGTAGCCAGCCCCTCCCACGGCCGAGTCTGGCGGCCGGGTTCTGCGGCCGGGCACCGGCCACACCGCCGCATGAGTTCCAGCGACACCCCCTCCCCCTCTGCGCCCGAAGCCCCCGCATCCCTGCCCTGCGTGATGGCGTTCAATGCCAACGACCCCAGCGGCGCCGGCGGGCTGGGCGCTGACGTGGCCGCCATGTCCAGCGCCTCGGCCCATGTGCTGCCGGTGGTGACCGGCGCCTACGTGCGAGACAGCAGCGAGATCCACGACCACATCGCCTTCGACGAGGACGCCGTGGCCGACCAGGCCCGCTGCGCGCTGGAGGACATCACGGTGCAGGCCATCAAGGTCGGATTCGCCGGCAGCCCCGAGAACCTGAGCGCCATCGCCGAGGTCTGCTCGGACTACCCCGACGTGCCGGTGATCGCCTACATGCCCAGCCTGGCCTGGTGGAGCGAAATCGAGCTGGAGAACTACCTGGACGCGCATGCCGAGCTGCTGCTGCCGCAGACCACGGTGCTGGTGGGCAACCACAGCACGCTCTGCCGCTGGCTGCTGCCCGACTGGGCGGACGAGAAACCCCCAGGTCCGCGCGACGTGGCACGCGCCGCCGCCGAGCATGGCGTGCCCTACACCCTCGTGACCGGCTTCAACGCCGCCGACCAGTACCTGGAAAGCCACCTGGCCTCCCCCGAGATGGTGCTGGCCACCGCACGCTACGAACGCTTCGAGGCCACCTTCACCGGCGCGGGCGACACGCTGTCGGCCGCACTGACGGCGCTGATCGCGGCGGGCGCCGACCTGCAGACCGCCTGCGCCGAGGCCCTCACCTACCTGGACCAGTGCCTGGACGCCGGCTTCCAGCCCGGCATGGGACATGCCATGCCGGACCGCCTGTTCTGGGCGCACGACGATTCTGGCGAAGCAGGAGACGATGAAGGCGGAGATGGCCCGCTCACCGACTTCCCGCTCGACGAAACCAAACACTGACATGGACCGCAACCAAGCCCTCTTCGACCGCGCCAAAGCCCTGATACCCGGTGGCGTGAACTCACCCGTGCGCGCCTTCAAGGCCGTTGGCGGCACGCCGCGCTTCGTCCAGCGCGCCCAAGGGCCCCACTTCTGGGACGCCAACGGCCAGCGCTACATCGACTACATCGGCTCCTGGGGTCCCATGATCCTGGGCCACGGACACCCTGCCGTGCTGGAGGCCGTGCAGCAAGCCGCGCTCGACGGCTTCTCGTTCGGCGCACCCACCGAGCGCGAGGTGGAGCTGGCCGAGGAAATCCTGCAGCTGATGCCCAGCATGGACATGGTGCGCCTGGTCAGCTCGGGCACCGAGGCCGGCATGAGCACCATCCGCCTGGCGCGCGGCGCCACCGGCCGCAAGACCATCATCAAGTTCGAGGGCTGCTACCACGGCCATGCGGACGCGCTGCTGGTCAAGGCCGGCT
>CAMLQP010000001.1 GCA_946482115.1 uncultured Comamonadaceae bacterium | reverse complement strand
GTTCTGGATCATGCGGTAGGCGGCCTCGGCGATCCAGTTCTTGCAGGTCAGCTGGCTGCCGCGCGGGGCGCGGATGACACGGCTCGGGTCAAGGCGCGGGTCTTGGTTGGTGGTCATGGCGGTACTCCGGAAGAATGGGTGAGGTGGTATCAGGCGATCCAGCCCTGCGCAAGGGCGAGGTGACCGATGGCGGCAGCGATCAGGAGGCTGAGGACGGTTCGGACGAACCAGATGACGACCATCTGGCGCAGCGACAGCGGGATGCGGGTGGCCAGCACGCAGGGAATGGAGCCCGAGAAGAACAGCACCGAGCTGACGGACACCACCGCGGTGACATAGCGCACCACGGGGTCGGCACCCTTGAGCTGTATGGCCGGCAGGAACATTTCGGCCAGGCCCGAGGCCAGGGCCTTGGCGGTCAGCATGGGTTCGGCCAGGCCGGCCACCCACACGAAGGGCACCAGCAGCAGGCCCAGCAGGTCGAACACCGGCGTGTAGCGCGCCAGCAGCAGGCCGATCAGGCCCACGGCCAGTATGGTGGGCACCACGGCGCTGGCCATCGCGATGCCGTCGCGCAGGTTGTCGCGCAGCACGCGCCACAGAGCGGGCGCCCCCTGGGCCTGGGCCAGGCCCGCGTCCAGTGCGGCCTGCCAGCGGGTGCGACCGGCGGGCAGGGCATCGCTCACGCCGCCGGTGTTGTCCATGCGCGAGATGGGCGGCAGCCAGGCGGTGATGGCCGTGACCGCGAAGGCGATCACGAAGGTGGACCAGAAGTAGAAGTTCCACGCGCCCATCAGACCCAGTGTCTTGGCCACGATGATCATGAACGCGGCCGACACGGTGGAGAAGCCGGTGGCGATGATGGCGGCCTCGCGCGCCGTGTACTTGCCTTCCAGGTAGACGCGGTTGGTGATCAGCAGGCCCACCGAGTAGCTGCCCACGAAAGACGCGACGGCATCGATGGCCGAGTGCCCGGGCGTGCGCCACACCGGTCGCATGATGGGCTGCATCAGCACGCCCACCAGCTCCAGCAGGCCGAAGCCGACGAGGAAGGCCAGCGCCATCGCCCCCAGCGGCACGATCAGGCCCACGGTCAGCGCAAGCTTGTCGAACAGGAAAGGCAGCATGTCCTTCTGGAACAGCACCGCCGGCCCGATGCCCGTGAGGTACATGACGGCCAGCACCAGGCCCAGCACCTTGAGCAGGCTGAAAACCGTGGCTGTGGGGCTGGCCCGCCAGCCACCCTTGAGAAAGGGCGTGGCGGCGCCCCAGGCCATGAGCGCGAGCACGAAGGCGACCGCCAGCGGGCGCTGCTGCGCCGCGAGCCAGCTTGCCGCGTGGTCGAACAGGATGGTGGATTTGCCGGCGATCTCGACCGGCAGGAAAAACATCACCAGACCCAGGCTGCTGTAGGCGATCAGCCGCAGGAGGGCGGCGGCCCTGCTCGGGGGGTTGACGGTGGCGACGCTGGTGTTCATGCAAAAGCTCCTCGGATGGAAACTGTAGACAAATCTTTTTTCGATTCGTCGATATGTATATACAACTTTATGAGCCACAATCCCTGCTGTCAATACCACCGAGCGCCTGAAGACCCCGGGAAAACCCTATGTCCGACAAGCTGCCCGCCTACGAGACGATCAAGCGCCACGTGCTCGCGCGCATCCACGACGGCACCTGGAAGGAAGGCGACGCCATCCCCGGCGAGGAGGCGCTGGCGCGCGAGTTCGGCGTCTCGCGCATGACGGTCAACCGCGCCATCCGCGAGCTGAGCGACGAGCAGATCGTGGAGCGGGTGCAGGGCTCGGGCACCTTCGTGGCCCAGCAGAAGTACCAGGCCACGCTGGTCGAGATACGCAACATCGCCGACGAGATCGCTGCGCGCGGCCACCGCCACCACAGCCAGCTGCAGCTGCTGGAGCGCGCCAAGGCCGGCGAGGCGCTGGCACGGCGCTTCGGCCTCAAGCCCGGCACGCCGCTGTTCCACTCGGTGGTGGTGCATTTCGAGAACGACCTGCCGATCCAGGTCGAGGACCGGCACGTGAACCCCCAGGTGGCACCGGACTACCTGAGCCAGGACTTCACCACCCAGACGCCCAACGCCTACCTGATGCGCGTGGCGCCGCTGCAAGGCGTGAGCTTCGAAATCGAGGCCTGCGCCGCGCCGCAGCCGATCGGCGAGCTGCTGCACATGCCGCCCGGCGAACCCTGCCTGGTGCTGCACCGGCAGACCCACTCCATGGGCCAGGTAGCCTCGGTGGCGTCGCTGTGGCACCCGGCGTCGCGCTACCGCTTCGCCGGCCAGTTCTGAGGTGCCTCAGGGCTGATCGAGCAGCTCCAGCAGCCGCGCCAGCGCGTGTCGCACTGTGGCCGCGCGCACGGCGGCGCGGTCGCCGTCGAAACGCTGCACCTCGGTGTGCAGCTCACCCGCCACGTTCCAGCCGAACCATACCGTGCCCACGGGTTTGCCAGGGCTGCCCCCCGTGGGGCCAGCGATGCCGGTGACCGCCACCGCCACCTGCGCGCGCGAGCGCACCACCGCGCCTTCGGCCATGGCGCGCGCCACGGGTTCGCTGACGGCGCCATGCGCGCGGATCAGCGCCGCATCCACGCCGAGCAGTTCGGTCTTGGCCTCGTTGGAATAGCTGACGAAGCCGCGCTCGAACCAGTCGCTGGAGCCGCTGAGCTCGGTGCAGGCACCCGCGATCAGGCCGCCGGTGCAACTTTCGGCCGTGGCCAGCATCTGGCCGCGCGCCTTGAGGCGGCGCGCCAGCGCCTCGCACAGCCAGTCGGTGTCACGCATAGCCACCCCCTCAGAAGCGCCACAGGGCAATCAGCAGCAGCGTGCAGAACGCCGCCACCAGGTCGTCCCACATGATGCCCCAGGCGCCGCGCGGGCCGAAGCCCTTGAACAGCTGGTCGGCCCAGGTCACCGGGCCGGGCTTGGCTGCATCGAGGCAGCGGAACACCACGAAGGCCACCAGCTGGCCCCAGAAACCCATGGGCATGGCCAGCCAGAGGATCAGCCAGAACGCCGCGATCTCGTCGATGACGATGGAACCCGGATCGGCCACGCCCAGGTGGCGCGCCGTGACCTCGCTGGCCCACCAGCCGCCCGCGACGGCCAGGCCGATCAGGCCGGCCCATTGCAGGTCGGTGGGCCGCAGCAGGGCCTGGATGACCAGGAAGGCGGCCCAGGCCCACAGCGTGCCCACGGTGCCTGGGCCGAGTCGGCTGAGACCCGAGCCGGCGCCGAGCGCGATGAAGTGCGCGGGATGCGCGAGCAGGAAACGCAGGTCGGGGCGCTGCGGCAGGGCGGTGTTCATGGCGCCGGATTATCGGATGCACCGCCCAGCCAGCGCGCCCAGTGCTCGATGCAGGCGCGCAGCTTGGGCAGGCGGTGGCGCTCGGGCAGCATGACGGCGTAGATCGGCGCGCGGCCCGGGTCGAACCAGTCCTGCAGCAGCGGCACCAGCTCGCCGCGCGCGTAGTGTTCGCGCGTGAGCAGGTCGTTGAGCCGCGCGATGCCCACGCCCGCGAGCGCCAGCGACAGCAGCACGGCCGAGTTGTCGGTGCGCGTCTGGCCCTGCGCCAGGTAGACCGCGCCCGGCGGCTGGCCCGCCTGCGCCGCCCAGGTCCAGCGGTTGAGCACCGGGCTGACGCTGCTGGTGAGCAGGTGGTGGCGGGCCAGATCATCCGGGTGCGCGGGCGTGCCGTGGCGCGCCAGATAGGCGGGCGCCGCGCACAGCGTGCGCCCGAAGGCCGCGATCGGCCTCGCCACCAGGTTGTCGGTGCTGGGCGCGCCGGTGCGCATCGCGATGTCCACGCCCTCGCGCGCCATGTCCACGATGCGGTCGTCCACCAGCATCTCCAGCCGCAGGCCGGGGTGGGCCTCGTACAGCGACGGCAGACTGGGCACGATCACGGTCTCGGCCAGCACCGGGCTCACGCTCACGCGCACCCAGCCACTGGGGCCGGCCTGCTTGCCGGACAGCACGCCGGCCACCTCATCCCGGGTGTCGATCAGGCGACGCGCATAGCCCATGAAGGTGTCGCCCTCATCGGTCAGGCTCAGGCCGTGGGTGGTACGGTGCATCAGCCGGGCGCCGCAGCAGGCCTCCAGGCGCGCCAGCGAACGCGAGACCGCGCTGACCGGCAGGTTGCGCTCGCGCGCCGCCGCCGACAGCGTGCCCAGCTCGGCCACGCGCAGGAACAGGGCCACGTCGTCCAGGTCGAGGTTCATGGCGGGATTGTGTTTGGTATTGCAAAAATTGCAAAACCCATGTGCATTTCAGACGGTTTCCGGTGGTTGGTCTTATCCCTAAAGTGGCAACCACACCCTTCAACCGGAGCCCGCCATGACACCGAACCCCGACCTCCACGACCAGGCCCGCGCCGAAGCCCTGCGCCTGCGCCGCGCAGCCATCGACGATTTCTGGCGCGGTGCCGACGCCGCGCTGGAGCGTGCCTGGATGACGGCCCGGGCGCTCGCCACGCGCAGCGCCCAGCGCCTGAACGCCCGCCTCGTGCGGCGGGCGCACCGGCAGGCCACCTGACGCGTCCCGCGTGGGTGGGCCAGCTCAGCCGCGCGCCAGGGCCAGCGCCTCGCGCGCCAGCTTCTGCGTCAGCTCGCCCGCGCCCAGGCCCTGCGCCGTGGCGCGCCCGAGCGCGGCGGCCTGGCCAGACCACAACGACATGAAATCGCCGCTGCCCTGCGGCTCGGTGGCGGCACGCAGCGGCGCGAGTGCGCCACCGGCCGTGGGGAAGGCCGGCGCAAGCGCAGACAGCGGCCCCACCTCGCGCATCACGCGGTTCATCAGCCCGCGCGCTGGCCGGCCGGTGAACAGGTTGGTGAGCGCGGTCTGGTCGTCACGCGCGGCCATCAGCGCGGTGCGGTGCGGCGCCGGCAGCTTCACCTCGGGGCAGTAGAGGTAGGCGGTGCCGATCTGCACCGCGCTCGCACCGAGCGCAAAGGCCGCCGCGATGCCGCGTGCGTCGGCAATGCCGCCAGCGGCGATCACCGGCACGCCCACCGCATCCACCACCTGCGGCAGCAGGGCGAACAGGCCGGGCTGGGTGCTGACGTCCTCGCCCAGGAAGATGCCCCGGTGGCCGCCCGCCTCCGCGCCCTGGGCAATGATGGCGTCGCAGCCATGCTGCTCCAGCCACACCGCTTCGGCCGTGGTGGTGGCACTGGACAGCACTTTCGCGCCTGTGGCCTTCACGCGCGCGAGCAGCGCGGGCTCGGGCAGGCCGAAATGGAAGCTCACAACCGGCGGGCGCAGGCGCTCCACCAGCGCACACAGTGTCTCGTCGAAAGGCGCACGGGTGCTCGCGGTGAGGGGCATGTCGGGGTCCAGCCCGAACTCGCGGTAGTAGGGCGCGAGGCGGGCACGCCAAGCGGCGTCGCGCGCGGCATCGGGCGCCGGGTTCTGGTGCGCAAAGAAGTTGAGGTTGTAGGGCCGGTCGCTGGCGGCCCGCATGCGGCCCCATTCGTTTTCCACCTGCTGCGGCGACATCAGCGCGCATGGCAGCGAACCCAGCCCGCCCGCCGCGGTGACGGCGATGGCCAGCGTGGCGTCGTTGGGCCCGGCCATGGGGGCCTGGATGATGGGCAGCGCTGTGCCGAGCAGGTCGAGGATGCGGTCGGTCCGTTTCATGGGTGTGTCTCCAGGGGGTGACGGCGGGCCAGCCAGCCGTACATCAGCAGGCCGGCCACCAGGGCGCTGGCGGCGATCTGCAACGAAAGCGTGAAGCCCCGCCCCGCGTCGCCCACGCGGGCCAGCAGCGCGGCCACCAGCGGCGGCCCCGCGATCTGGCCCAGGCCGTAGGACGCGGTGAGCAGGCCGATGAAACCAGAGGCGCCGGCCGGGCGCAGGCGGCGCGCCTCCTGCATCGCGAACAGCGTGATGGCGGTGAAGGGCAGGCCCAGCAGCAGGCTGCCCAGCGCGAAGCCGGCGAGGCTGGGCCACCACACGCTCAGGGCCACGCCCAGCGCCTGCAGGCCATAGCAGACCATCAGCAGGTGGCGGCGGTCCCGGTGCGGCGGCAGGCGCAGGGTGAGCAGCGCGCCCGCAGCCACGCCCAGGCCGAACAGCGGCCAGAACAGGTCCAGCCAGACCGAGCCGGGCAGCGCCTGGCGCGCGATCACTGGCAGGAAGGTGGCGGTGACGATGTAGCCGAAACCCGCGAGGCCATAGGCCAGCACGAACACGCCTTCGGCCACGCGGTCGGTGCCGGCCGGCATGGCGGCCGTGGCCGCCGTCGCCGCCACCGGCGCGCCGGGCCGCAGCCTGGTCCAGGCGATGGCCGTGAGCGCCACGGCCAGCCCGGCGAACACGGCCCAGCCGGCGGCGGCGCTCCAGCCCCCGGCCACCATGGCCGTGGCCGCGAGACCGCTGGCGGCAATGCCCAGCCCCGGCCCGGTGTAGATCACGCCGCCCAGCGAAGGCGCGCCCAGGGAAGCCAGCCGCCCGAGGCACCAGCCCGAGGTGTAGACGAACACCAGCGCGCTCGCGACGCCCGCCAGGAAACGCCACAGCGGCCATGCGGCGGCCGGTGGCAGCGCCAGGCCCAGCGTGAGCACCACCGTGGCCACCAGGCCCAGCTTCACGGCCCGCGTGGGCACCAGCGGCGCCAGGCCCAGCCGCTGCCACAGCATGGGCTGGGCGGTGCAGGCCAGCGCGCCCGCCAGGTAGCCGAAGTAGTTGGCGGTGGCCAGCCAGCTTGCCGTGGGCAGGTCGACCACGCCGTCGTGCAGCATCATGGGCAGCAGCGGCGTGAAGGCGAAGCGGCCTATGCCCATGGCCACGGCCAGCGCGAGCAGCCCGGCAATGGCGACGGCCCAGGGGTTCGTGTTCATTCGCCGAAGTGGTCGAAGCCGCGGGCGGCGAGCTCACGCACCCGCCCCCCTTCGTCCAGCCGCAGGCCGGTCTCGGCGGTGATGCGGCCGATGCGGGTGACGCGTTCGCCCAGGCCCGCGATGGCCGGCGCGGCGGTGGGGGGGGCGGTGAACACGAGCTCGTAGTCGTCGCCGCCGTGCAACGCGAAGTCCAGTGGCACGCCTTCACCGGCCGGCAGCGCGGCGGCATCGAGCAGCGCGCCGACACCGCTGGCTGCAAGGATGTGGCCGAGGTCGCCCGCCAGGCCGTCGGACACGTCGGCCGCCGCGTGCGCCAGGCCGCGCAGCGCGGCGCCCAGCGCGAGCCGGGGCTCGGGCCGCTCCAGCCGCGCGCGGCAGCGCGCCAGCGTGGCGGCGTCCAGCGTGGCGTGGCCCAGCAAGGCCTCGAGCGCCAGCCGCGCCTCGCCCAGCGTGCCGCTCACGTAGATGTCGTCGCCTGCGCGCGCCGCATTGCGGCGCAGCGCCTGCCCGGGCGGCACCTGACCGAACACGGTGATGCAGAGGTTGAGCGGCCCGCGCGTGGTGTCGCCGCCCACCAGCGGGCAGCCGTGCGCATCGGCCAGCGCGAACAGGCCGTGCGCGAATGCGGCCAGCCAGGGGTCGTCCACCTGCGGCAAGGCCAGCGCCAACGTGCAGCCCAGCGGCTCGGCGCCCATGGCGGCCAGGTCGCTGAGGTTGACCGCCAGCGCCTTGTGGCCCAGCGCCTCGGGGTCCACGTCGGGGAAGAAGTGCCGGCCTTCGACCAGCATGTCGGTGGACACGGCCAGCTGCCAGCCCGCGCGCGGCGCGAGCAGCGCGCAGTCGTCGCCCACGCCCAGCACCACGCCGGGCGCGGTGGCCGCGCGCGTGAAATGGCGGCGGATCAGTTCAAACTCGCCCATCGGGGGTCGCGGCGGCCGGCACATCGTCCTCGGCGGCCGGTGGAATCTGGCGGGGCCAGAAGAAGCTGAGCGGCGCCACGCGCGCGCGGCGCCAGATCGCGCGGCGGATATGCTGCCGGTTCACCGCGCTCACGTTCTGCGCCTTGAGCGCGAGGCGGAACGCGAGGTAAAAGCTGACTGCGAGGTTGAGCGGCCCGACCACCACGACACCGGCCACGGCCCACCAGAAGGCCGGCTCGCCCAGCACGGCCCAGCCCAGCGACGCGGCAGCCGCCGTGACCTGGCCGGCCGACAGCGTGACGTGGCGCACCTCCAGCCCGAGGCCGAAGAAAAGCGCGACCACCGGGATGATGCCCAGCATAAAGCCGAGCGAGATGTTGGACGCGAAGCCCGAAATGTTGGCGCGCATGAAGCCGGCCCAGCGGCGCGCGCGCGCCGGGCCCAGCCAGCGCGTGAAGCGCGGGTTGTGGGCCATGGCCGAGTCGAGCCGGTGGAACACGAACCAGTTTTCGACCCAGCCCGCGATGATGCTGGAGGCGAACAGCAGCACGCCGGTGAAGGCGGCGAACAGCGCGGTGGGGCCGAGCAGGCTGATGTCGTGCAGGGTGTGGCGGGCCTTGTCGGCATCGATCATGTGCGCGCCACCGAAGTGGAACAGCGCGGTGCTGATCAGCAGCACCACGGGCACCACCAGCCCCACGTTGCCGATGATGGCCGCCATCTGCGAGCGCAGCAGGTGGGCCACCTCGTCGACGAAGCGGCGTGTGCCGCCCGCGGCCTGCAGGTCCTTGAGCTTGGCCACCATGGCCGGCGCGGTCACGGCCGGCTGCTTGGTGGCGACCGTGAGGTGCAGCAGCTGCACCAGCACGAAGGAGATGGCGTAGTTGAGGCCAGCCGCGAAGCCGGCCCAGAAGGCCGACAGGCTGAGCGCGTAGAGCGCAAACTTGACCCAGGTGGTGAGGCCGATGATGGCGCCGCCGCCAGCGGCCTTGCGCAGCATGGCCTTGTACTCGCCCATGTCACGGGTGATGTAGTGCTCGCCGCTCTCGGCGCTGCGCTCGGCCACCTTGGCCGCCGTGAGGTGAGCGCTGGTGGCGATGAGCTGGCGCACGCTGCGGTTGTCCAGCCCCAGCTGCACCAGGTCGGACAGCAGCGCCACGGTGGCCCGCTCGGGCTGCTCGGCCAGCAGGCAGTCCATCAGCTGCTTGATGCGCAGGATGCGCTCGCGCAGCTGGCGCAGGCGGAACACGATGCCCACCGAGACGCCATGCGCCTCCAGGTGCGAGTAGACGGTGTAGGCCGCGTGGCGGCAGGCGTCGAGCTGGCTGCGCAACGCATCGGCCGTCGCGCGCGCCTGCTCGCTGCGTGGGCCGAACGACAGCACCGCCGTGCGGAAGGATTCCAGCTGCGGTGGCAGGGCGTGGAAGGCGCGTTCGCGCAGCGCGGCCGGCGACATGCGCACGCGGATCTCGGCCGCGAAGCCGGTGGCGCTGACCTGGCTGGCCGCGAACACCATGGCATCAAGCAGGTTCAGTGTCCAGCGCGAAGGGCGCGGCCCGTGGGCCTCGCCGGTGTCCTCGGGCGCGAACAGCAGCGCACGCGCACGCGCCAGCGTGGCGCTGTCCAGCATGCGTAGCCAGCGCACGTCCACCGGGTCGTTGAACAGCAGGCCGAACAGCTCGCCCAGATCGGTGGTCTCGGGCGTGCCGGGCAGCAGCTTGCGCCGCAGGCGGTGGGTCAGCTCGCTGGCGAACGAGGTGCGCGGCGCGAAGCCATGGTCGGCCAGCAGCGGCGTGATGTCGACCGCCCCGTTGAAACGCTGCCACCACAGGCGCCAGCGCGCCAGCCAGTCGGGGCTGGCCTGCGCCGCTTCCAGCAGCTGGCGCACGCGCGCCACGCTGGCGACCGGGTCCTGGCCGTCGCCGCGCACCCAGGCCAGCACGTCCATCAGCCACAGGTGGCGCTGCACCAGCGTGGCATCGGGGTCCAGCCCGTCCAGCAGCTGCGGCAGGTCGGCGGCTTTCGGCATGGCGGCGCCCTTCAGTGCAGCACGCGCGCCTGCCCGCCAGTGCCGCTCGCGTCCAGCACGAACAGCGGGATCCCGGCCTCGAAGCGCTCGCCGTCCTCGGCCACGCAGAAGTAGCTGCCGCGCATGGTGCCGGTGGCAGTGCGCAGCCGCGTGCCGCTGGTGTACTCGAAGGCCTGGCCGGGCTTGAGCAGCGGCTGGTGCCCCACCACGCCCAGGCCCTTGACCTCCTCGGTGCGGCCCATGGCGTCCTCGATGATCCAGTGGCGCGCGATCAGCTGCGCCGGCACCTCGCCGGTATTGACGATGGTGACGGTGTAGGCAAACGCAAAAACGCCCTGCGAGGGCTCGGACTGCTCTGGCAGGTGGCGCGGCACCACCTCGCAGGAAAACTGGTACTTGGGCATGGCATAGATGTTACCGCCGGGCGCAAATCCCCCACGGGCTGCGACAATCGCGGGCATGAGCACCTTCCGCATCGCCCCGTCCATCCTGTCGGCCGACTTCACCCGCCTGGGTGCGGAAATCACCGACGTCATCGCCGCCGGCGCCGACTGGATCCACTTCGACGTGATGGACAACCATTACGTGCCCAACCTCACCTTCGGGCCCATGATCTGCCAGGCTCTCAAGCCGTTGGCCAAGACCGCGGCCGGCACACCGGTTCCGATCGACGTGCACCTGATGGTGCAGCCGGTGGACGCCCTGGCCGCCGCCTTCGCCGACGCGGGCGCCGACCTGATCAGCTTCCACCCCGACGCCAGCGCCCACGTGCATCGCAGCGTGCAGGCCATCAAGGCCAAGGGCGTGAAGGCCGGCCTCACCTTCAACCCGGCCGCGCCGCTGGACGTGCTGGACTGGGTGATCGAGGACATCGACCTCATCCTCATCATGAGCGTCAACCCCGGCTTCGGCGGGCAAAGCTTCATCGACTCGGCACTGCGCAAGATCGAGCAGGCGCGCAAGCGCATCGAAGCCAGCGGCAAGGATATCCGCCTGGAGGTGGACGGCGGCATCAAGCCCGACAACATCCGCCGCGTGGCGGATGCGGGCGCCGACACGTTTGTCGCTGGCAGCGCGATCTTTGGCAAGCCGGACTACAAGGCCGTGATTGACCAGATGCGGGTGGCGCTGGGCTGAACCCGCCCGGAGCGGGCTGGTATCCGGATTCACGGTACCAGTCACATGACGTTCGCCGAGCGCACACTTCGCCAAGTGCGTCGTGCCTGAGATGTTCAGGTGGCTCACGCAAGCTCGAACATTGGTTTGAGCCAGTGCCTGCCGAGTCACCTGCGGTCCACCGGGCCAAGAACTCAAACCCGACCTTCACGGTTGCATCCGACCCCGTTGCCGAGGATCCAAAAGGTGTTCGCGAAAGGCCTGCGCAATCGGTGACAGACGTTTGCCCGCAAGATGCACGATGCTCCATTGGGATGAGATCGGAAAGTCGTGAACATCCAGCACCACGACCCCATGCTCGCGAACGTGCCCGTGCAACGCATGTTGTGAAATCACCCCAAGGCCCAGGCCACCGGCCACCGCCTCCTTGATGGCCTCGTTGCTGCCCAGCTCCATGCGCACGTTGGGCGCGAATCGCTGCGAACGCCAGAAGCGGTCCACGGCCATGCGCGTGCCTGAGCCCGGCTCACGAAGGATGAAACGCTCGCCGGCCAGCGAGCGCAGGGCGATGTCGCTGGCCTTTGCCAAAGGGTGGCGGGTGGGCGCGATGACCACCAGCGGATTGGCCATGAACACCTCGCCCTCGACCATCAGGTCGGCCGGCGGCATGGACATGATGTAGAGATCGTCCAGGTTCTCGCGCATGCGCTGCACCACGCCATCCCGGTTGAGCACTTCCAGCGACACGTCTATGGCGGGGTGCTTGTGGCAAAAGCCGCCAAGCAGCCGGGGCACGAAGTACTTCGCGGTGCTCACCACCGACACCTTCAGGCGCCCTTTCGACAACCCCTTCAGAGCGGCCACCTGCTGCGCGAAGTTCTCCCACTCACGCGCCATCGCTCGCGCCGTGTGCGCCAGCTCGAGTCCCGTCGGCGTGAGATGCACCTTGCGTCCGATCACCTCGTACAGCGGCACCCCTACCGCCTCGGTGATTTCACGCAACTGCATCGATGCGGTGGGCTGCGTGACGTGCATGGCACGCGCGGCGCCACTGACACTTCCTGTCTCGTGCAGCGCCAGGAAGAGGCGCATCTGCCGCAAGCTTACATTCATAGATTTTTATCTATATATCAACGCAATTGAATCGATTTTACGCAACACATGAGCAACCCTAGAATGGCGCCGAACCTGAAGCGACCATGAACAGCCTGCTCGACCCCACGATCCTTTTCTTTGTACTCGGCGTTGTCGCCGGTGCGCTGCGCTCCAATCTGGAGATACCGCCGGCGATCGCCAAATTCCTGTCGCTGTACCTGCTGATGGCACTGGGTCTCAAAGGCGGATTCGCGCTGGCCGCAACCGGCCTTTCACCTACCATGCTGAGCGGTCTGGGCGCGGCGCTGCTGATGGCCTTCCTGGTACCCACCATCGGCTACGCCTTTCTGCGACGCCACGTCTCGCGCCTGGACGCAGCTGCGGTGGCAGCGGCCTATGGATCGGTGAGCGCGGTCACGTTCGTCACGGCCACGCAACATCTGGACAAGCTCGGACTCGCACCCGGCGGTCACATGACGGCGGCCATGGTGCTGATGGAATCGCCCGCGATCCTGATGGCGGTTTTGCTGGCCAATGCGGCGCGCCATGCGGCGGCCCCCAGCGTGGTGATGGCCGGCCCAGGCCAGGCGGCCATCGGGCCACGGGGCGCCGGCCCCGGCACGCCCATGGGTCACATCCTTCGCGAGTCGTTCACCGATGGTGCGCAGCTGCTGTTGCTGGGTTCCCTGGCGGTCGGCTTCCTCAGCGGCGACGCCGGAAAGGCGGTGATGCAGCCGTTCGCAGGCGATCTGTTCAAAGGGCTGCTGGCCTTCTTCCTGCTCGACATGGGCCTGCTCGTGGCTCGCAACTTTCGTGATGCGCGCCAGGCCTCGCCTGTGCTGCTGGCCTACGCGGTGCTGGGTCCGCTGCTGCACGCGGCGATCGCGCTAGGCCTGGCCAGGCTGGTGGGCATGCCAGTTGCAGACACTGCGCTGCTGATGGTTCTGAGCGCCAGCGCCTCCTACATCGTCGTCCCGGCGGTGCTGCGCCACGCCATTCCGGAGGCCAATCCATCCCTGTATCTCGGGCTGTCGCTGGGCATCACCTTTCCGCTCAACATCCTCTTCGGCATTCCCCTCTACACCTGGATCGCCACCACTTTCTGAGCCCGCATGGAGCGCTGGCAAGATCGCGCTGACTCTCGCAAACGATCGAACCTGAACGCCAGCATCCTGAGCGATCTTGCTGCGGCATTGACCGAAATGGTTGGCTTCATCTCCATCGGAGACATTGATCCGTAGCACCGCTTTAAGCCAGCCGCGCAGAAACGTCCTCTGTCCCGGAACAGGCCAGCGTTCCCGGAGACCGGCGCAACCGCGCGGTCACCTGAATATGTGTTGTCCGTTCCATGGCCCCTGAACCGCGCCTGCACCTGCAGCCTGGCCCGAGGCCACTCCCGGTCTGGCGGCGACATGTCGCGACTTGGAAGGAGGCAACCTCAGAGCGGCTCGGCCATCACCAGCAGCACCCGAGCCACCCGCTGCCCCCGGTTGGCCAGCCCACGCGCCTCCCCCGGCGCGATGCGGCAGCTGTCCAGCGGTCCCAGCGTCTCGGTGCGCGTGCTGCCGTCGGGCAGCACGCCGGTAACTTCCAGCTCGCCCTCCACCACCACATAGAACTTCTCCAGCGCGGACGCGTTGAGCGTGGTGCGCCCGCCGGGCTCGACCACCGACAGACCGATCCAGGCGGTGTCGGCGGGGCCGGCCTCGCGGCCCTGCAGGCGCCGCATCGCAAAGCCTTCGTGGCCCGGGGCGTCGTAGCGCGGGGCATCGTTCAGCCGGACCAGGTGCATGGCGGCCTCCGGGTCAGGGTGCGAGCACGACGCGCGCGGACGAACCGGAGATGACACGGCGATAGGCCTCGGCCGCTTCCCCCAGCGGCACCAGCGTGCCGGCGTCGACGTCAAAGGCACGCAGCGAGCCGTCGACGAAGCCGGGCGCGAGCGCGTCCAGGATGCTGGCACAGTCGACCACGCCGAGCTTGAGGCTGTCCACGCCCAGCAGCTGCAGGTTGCGACGGTAGAACGCGAGGATGTCGAACGGCACGGTGCGTTCGATGGTGGAGATCAGGATCTGCGTGCCGCCGACCGCCAGCGCCTGCAGCGCGGCCGCGAAATACGGCGAGCCGACGGTGTTGTAGGCGATGTCGGCGCCCTTGCCGTCGGTGGCTTCGAGCAGTGCCTCGCCCAGGTCGGCGCGTTCGCCGTCGAGCACCTGCACCGGCGCGCTGGCGTGGCCACGGTAGGGGCCGGCCCCGCGTTCGACGCCGATGACACGCGCGCCGGCCCGGCTGGCGAGCTGTATGGCCGCCTGGCCCACCTTGCCGTTGGCGCCGAACACCACCACGGTCTGACCCGTGCGCAGGCCGGCGCGGCGCAGGCCTTCGTAGGCGGTGATGAAGGGCACGCCAACGGTGCCGGCCGCTGCCAGCGGCACGGCGGCCGGCTTGCGCGCGAGCGCGGCCAGCGGCAGCACCAGATAGCGCGCGTGGCTGCCATCGCGGGTGATGCCGAGGTCGCCGCCGGTGCCCCAGACTTCGGCGCCCAGCCACTCCGCTGGGCCAACCACCACGCGTGCGGCGAAATCACGGCCGGGCGTACGCGGCCAGACGGCCTGCGGCATCAGGCCCATGGCGGCCTTGACGTCGCTGGGGTTGACGGCGGCCGCCAGCACCTCGACCACGGCGTGGCCGGGTGGCGCGGCGGGCGGATCCTGGGGTTGCAGCAGCAGCTGCAGCGCGTCGGGCGTGGCGGCTTTCTGCATCACGCGCAATGCATGTGCGGTGGGAATGGTGGTCATGGTGAGAGTCCTTAGAAAACGAAAACAGGTTCAGCGGGCGGCGTTGGTCGGGGCCAGGCCCCAGCGCTGGCGGGCCTGGGCACTGGTGGCCAGCTGGCCGCCCAGGTCTTCGACGATGCGGCGCGCCTTGCGCACCAGCTCGGCGTTGCTGCGCGCGAGCACGCCCTTGTCGAGGTAGATGGTGTCTTCCAGGCCGATGCGGACGTTGCCGCCCAGCAGGTGAGCCTGGGCCACGGCCGGGAAGGCGTGGCGCCCCACGGCGAAGGCGGACCACGAGGCGTCGGCCGGAATCAGCGACCGCGCCAGCGCCAGCGCGCCGGGCGTGAACGGCAGCGCGTAGCGCACCCCCATCACGAAGGTGTAGAGGCCCGGCCCTTGCAGCGTGCCGTCCTCGATGAGTGCCTGGGCCAGCACCAGGTCGCCGGTGTCGAAACACTCGAGCTCGGGCACCACGCCGTGCGCGCGGATCACGGCGGCCATGCGGCGCACGTTGCGCGGCGTGTTCATCACCACCTGTTCGCCGGAGTTCATGGTGTTGAGGTCCAGCGAGCAGACGTCGGGCCGCAGCGCGGCGATGTGTTCCACGCGCCGCTCGGGCCGCAGCAGCGAGGTGCCAGGGCCGGCCAGGCGCGGCTCGTCCTCGTCGGGCACGAAGCGGCCGCCAGGGCCGGTGGTGAGGTTGATGACCAGTTCGGGCCGGTGGCGGCGCAGCGATTCGACCACGCGGCCGTACAGCTCCACGTCCATCGAGGGTGCGCCGGTCTCGGGGTCGCGCACATGGATGTGCACGGCAGCGGCGCCGGCTTCGGCGGCTTCCAGGCAGGCATCGCTGATCTGCTCGGGTGTGATGGGCAGGTGCGGCGTCTGCCCGGGCCGCGTGAGGTTGCCGGTGACGGCGCAGGTGAGGATGGTGGTCGGGTCGGTCATAGATGCCTTCCGCCATCGGCGACGATGACGCTGCCGGTGGCGTAGCGCAGCGTGGTGCAGCAGGCGACGATGGCGGCCGCCACGTCGTCGGCCACGCCCACGCGTTTCAGGGGAATGGAGGCGCCCACGCGCTCGTTGAAAGCGGCGTCGCGCCCGGGCACGAAGGGCGTGTCGACCACGCCGGGCGAGACCGCCAGGCAGCGGATTTCGGGCGCGAGCGTCTTGGCCAGCGCCCGGGTCAGCGCGTCGGTGCCGGCCTTGGCGGCGGCGTAGGCCAGGTTGCTGCCCAGGCCGGTGAAGGCGGCGATGGACGAGACGTTGACCACCAGCGATTCGCCCGCGGTCCTCATCTGCGGCGCGAAGGCGCGCACGGCGGCAAAGGTGCCGCGCCAGTTGGTGGCGAAGATGGCGTCGATCAGTCCGTCGTCCAGCGCTTCCAGGTCGGCCGCCGGCACCGGACGGGTGAAGCCCGCGCCGTTGACCAGCAGCGTGGCCGGCCCCATGTCCCGTTGCACTGCCTGGGCGGCGGCATAGAGGGCGGCACTGTCGGTGACGCTGGCCTGCAGGGCGCGGTGGCCACTGCCGGCCAATTGCGCCAGCAGGTCGGCGGCGCTGTCGGGTGCGGCGCGCTGCAGCAGCACCACGCGCGCGCCCAGCGCGGCCAGGCGGTGCGCGGTGGCCGCGCCGATGGCGCCGGTGCCGCCGGTGATGACGGCGATCTCGCCGTCCAGCCGCTCGCGCGGCGCGAAGCTTCGGGTATCGGTCATCGTCGTTCAGGGCAAGGGGCAATGGGGCAAGTGCGGTTCGCCGGGTTCCAGGCGCAGGTCAAGGTCCAGGCCGAAGCCGCCCCGGCCGTCGGGCTCGAAGCGGCGCAGCAGCGAGCCCACGGCGCCGAACACCACGTCCTCGTGGGCATGCCGGTCCTCGATGTCGAAGAACTGCGTGGCCAGCACCTTGTGGCCGGGAGCGACCACGATGAAGTGCAGGTGGGCCGGCCGCATGACGCCGCGCCGCTGCGCAGCGAGCAGCTCGCCACACGGGCCATCCACCGGCACCGGGTAGCCGGCCGGGCGCACGCTGTGAAAATCGAAACGGCCCTGCGCATCGGTCAGAAAGACACCGCGCAGGTTCATGTCCTGCTGCTCCGGGTCCTGGTTTTCGTACAGACCCTTGGGTGAGGCCTGCCAGGTTTCCACCCGCGCGCCGGCCAGTGGCGTGCCGTCCAGCGAGCACACGCGGCCGCGCACGTGCAGCGGCGCTCCCGGCGTGCCGGGGGTGGCGATGCTGTCGCCGCTGGCGCGCAGCGGCTGCTTCGCACGCCAGAACGGCCCCACCAGCGCGGGCTCGGTACCGCCCAACGCCAGCGCCTCGCGCGCGCCGCGCAGCTGCACCAGCGTGGCCAGGCCCAGGATGTCGGCGAGCAGGATGCCCTCGTTCTTGTGTGGCCCGCTGGCCTGGCCGATGCGCACCAGGAAGTCGAGCCCGAGGTCGAGCTCGGCCGGCATCAGGTCCACCTCGAGCGCGAAGGCGTGCAGGTGGCGCACCAGCGCGTCCATCACCTGTCGCAGGCGCGGGTCGGCGGTGGTGGCGTTCGCGCGCAGCACGGCGGCCAGCAGCGCCGCCGGGTCGTTGGCCGGCAGGGCGGCCGGGGTATCGGTGTTCACGGCAGTGTCCCTCAGCGCGGCGTCAGCGCCCGGGCGTTGTCGCGGTAGATGGCCTGCAGCTCGGCCTGGGTGAGGCCGGACTTCTCCAAGCCTTCGACGATGCGGGCCGGGTCGCCCCACGGGTAGTCGGAACCGAACACGATCTGCGAGTTGGGCACCACCAGCTTGAGGATGCCCATGTGTACCGCGTCGGCGGCGGCGGCGGTGTCGTAGTAGAAGCGGCGGAAGTGGTGCAGGCGCGAATCCGGCGGTGCCGGGCGGGCCAGCGATTCGGCGGTCTCGCCGACCAGGTAGCGCTGCGCCCAGATGCTGCCGCCGCCGTGGGACCAGATGTAGCGCACGTCGGGCGTGGCCTTGGCGGTGCCGCCGTGGATCAGGCTGACCATCGCGCGCGCCAGGTCGGAGCCCAGCTCGACGAAGGTGGGCAGGATGCCGGGCTGGAAGTTCCAGGCGCAGCAGTTGGGCGCGGTGGCGTGCACGTAGACCACGGCCTTGCGGCGGTTGAGCTCGGCCCACACCGGCGCGAAGGATTTGTCGCCCAGCCACTTGTCGTCGTAGCTGGATAGCAGGCCCACGCCATCAGCCTTGAGCACGTCGAAGGCGTATTCGATCTCGCGCAGGCTGCCTTCCACGTCGGGCAGGGGCAGCACCGCGAACTGGCCGTAGCGGCCCGGGTGGTCGGCGCGCATGCGGGCGGCGTAGTCATTGAGCTCGCGCGCGGCGCGGCGCGACTCGGCCACGTCGCCGAACCAGACGCCGGGCTGCGTGACCGACAGGAAGGCCTTTTCCACGCCGCCCCGGTCCATGGCCTCCAGGTCCTTCTCCACCGTCCAGGTCTTGAACTGGTCGAAGCCCAGCACCGGCTGCCTGTTGTGCTGGCGCTCGACCAGCCTGAGCCACTCCGGCGAGAAGTAGTGGTGGTGGAAGTCGATGCGCGTGCCCTTGGCCGAGAGCGTCTGGGCCAGCGGCCGGCCTTCGGGCACCAGGCTGGCCGCGCCGAGGGCGCCCAGGGTGCCGAGCGAGCCGAACAGGCCCAGGAAGCCCCGGCGCGAGGCGTGGCCGGGCGGCGTGGTGGGGGAATTGGATGGGTTCATGGAAGTCTCCTGGCGGGGTGGGTTGGTATGCTTGAATCGAATCAATCAACAACAGTCATGAGGTCGATCAATGAATGTGACGTTGCGGCAGCTGCGTGCCTTCGTCGAGGTGGTGCGGTGCGGGGGCTTCACGGCGGCCGCGCGCAAGCTGCACCTGACGCAATCGGCCACCAGCCTGCTGATACGCGAGCTGGAGTCGCAGCTGGGCCTGCCGCTGGTGGACCGCACCACGCGCCAGATCGCGCTGACCGACGCCGGCCGCGAGCTGTTCGACAGCGCGGAGCGCATCCTGGCCGACGTGGAGCACGCAGTGGCTAACACGCAGGACCTGGTGCAGAAGCGCCGGGGCCGGGTCACGGTGGCGACCACGCCCTTCCTGGCGGCGCATTTCCTGCCCCAGGCCGTGGCGCGTTTCCAGGCCACGCACCCGGCCATCGAGGTGCGCCTGGCCGACCTGCCGACCGAGCAGATCGTGCGGCTGGTGGAGAACGGCGATGCCGACATCGGCTTCGGCGTGTTCCCGCAGGTGGACGCCGCGCTGGAGCGCGCGCCCATGCTGCGCCACAGCCTGGGCGTGATGGTGCCGGCCGGCTGGCCGCTGGCGCAGCGGCGGCGCCGGCTGACCTGGGCCGACGTGGAGGGCCAGCCGCTGATCGGCCTCGCGCCCGCCGGCGGCTTTCGCACGCTGGTCGATCCGCTGCTGCACCGCGAGGGCCTGCCCGCCGCGCCGCGCTTCGAGGTCGGGCACCTGGGCACCGCCATCGGGCTGGTCGAGGCCGGGCTGGGCATCACCGTGGTGCCGGCCTACGTGGGCGCGCTGGCGCGCTCCACGCACGCGCGCTTTCGCGAGCTGCACGACCCCATCGTCCACCGGCACGTGGAGCTGGTCTGGCGCGCGGGCCGCTCGCTGTCGCCCGGCGCCGGCGCCTTCCGAGCCTGCCTGGAGGCGTGCTGCAAGCAGCTGCAGGCCTGAGCCGTTCATCGCGGGATGCAGGGGTTCTTGGCCTTGTCGCACTGGTCGCCGATCACGGCCACGGCCTGGATCTCGACCAGCATGCCGGGCACGGCAAGGTTGGCCACCGTGATCTGCGCGCTGGCCGGGAAGTTGCGATCGGGGAACATCTCGGTGCGCACCTTGGCGAAGGTGCCACCGTTGCGCGCATCGGTCAGGTAGGCAGTCATGCTCACGATGTCCTTGAGGCTGCCGCCCGCGCGCTTGAGGGTCTGCTCCAGCAGGGCGAAGATGGTGCGGGTCTGGGCCTCGAAGTCGCCCTTGATGTCCTTGCCGTTGAGGTCGGTGGTGGTGGTCTCGCCGGCCAGCCAGACGATGCGCCCGCCCTGGGTGACGACGGCCGGCGAATACGAGCGGCCCTTGATGCGTTCGCCCTGCTCCATGTGCTCGGCGGCGCCGGCCTGGGGCATCAGCACGGCGGTGAAAGCCAGCGCGGCCAGCCAGCGGGTGTAGCGGTTCTTCATCGGTAGCTCCTCGGGAAAGACGGCCGGGGTTCGTGCCGGCCAGGGTTGGTGGATCGGTTCAGGCCTCATGGCGGTCCGCCAGCGCGCGCATGGCGGCGGTGGCCTCGGCCACGATCTCGTCGGCGTCCCAGCGTGTAGGCTGGCCACGGCGCAGCAGCACCTGGCCGTCGATCAGCACGGTGTCGACGTTGGCCGGCTGACCCGAGTACACGAGCGCATGGGCCGGGTCGAACGCGGGCGCGATGTTGAGATCCGTGGCGCGCACGAGCTGGATGTCGGCCCGCTTGCCCGGGGTCAGCGAGCCGATCTGGTCCGCCAGGCCCAGGTCTCGCGCGCCGTCCAGCGTGGCCAGCCGCAGGATGCGGCGCGCGCTCAGGGGCTGGCGGTTGCCAAAGCGCTGCTTGTGCGACCACAGCAGCCCGCGCATGCAGGCGAAGAAATCGGCGCTGGCCGACGCGCCCGAGCTGTCGACCGACAGGCTCTGGCGCACGCCGGCCTCCTCCAGTTCGTGGAACTGGATCACGCCCCGCGTCGCCTGCGCGTACAGCATCTCGATGGTGGGCGAGCAGGTGACCGATGTGTCGGCCGCCGCCAGCAGCGTGCACTCCTCGGGCGACATGCCCTGCGGATGGACCAGCTGCAGGTCGGCACCTAGCAGGCCGTGCTCGGCCAGCACCGAGACGATGCCGGGGCGGGCGTGCATGGTCAACGGCAGGCCGAGCGAGCGGACGTGGGCGCACTCCTCGCGTACCACGGCGATGGGCACGGCACCGCGCGGGTTGGCCACCGGCGTGCGCACCGCCACGCCCAGCGTGAGGCGGTCGGACGGCAGCCCGTTGCGCGCGAGGCGTTCGATGCCGCCCATGTCCATGACTTGGTCCAGGGGCTGTTCCTGGCCCCAGCCGTGGGCGAAGCGGCCACGCACGCCCATCTCGGCCATGGCCCGCAGCTCGGCGTCGGCGTGGTCGATCGAGCGGGTGTTGTGCGCCCAGTTCTGCACCGTGGTGATGCCGGTGAGCAGACCCTCGGCCAGCCCCAGGCGCACCGAACGGTAGCTGTCGGCGGGCGTGAACAGCGGGCCGGTGCCCAGCGTCACGGGGAAGTAGCCGTGCCGGGCGTCGTCGCCGCGCACCAGGGCGCGCAGGGCGCTGTTCCACAGGTGCCAGTGTGTGTCCACGAAACCCGGCAGCACGATCATGCCGCGTGCATCCATCTCGGCTGCGCCTGGCGCCCGCAGGTCCGGGCCGACCGCCACGATGCCGCCGTCACGCACGTGCACGTCGCCGCAAGGCAGCTCGCCCAGCGCGGGGTCCATGGTCAGTACATGTCCGCCACGGATGACAAGCTCCTGGTCGGAGCCGGAACGGGCGCACGGGGTGATCGAAGGCACGAGCAGTCTCCTGCGCCACGCACGGGCGCATCGGTTCGGGAAAACGGTGGAAGAGGGGTTACTCGGCCTTGGCGCCGGAGATGCGGATCAGCTGCGCCTTCTGGCGCATGTCGGCTTCGATGAACCGCGCGAAGGCATCGGGCGCGGAGAACACCGGCTCGAAGCCGCGCGACAGCAGCACGCCCTCGCGGAAAGCGGTGTCGGCGCCGATGGCGGCCACGTCGTGGTGGATCTTCTGCACCACGGAGGCCGGCGTGCCGCCGGTGGCGAACAGCCCGAACCACGACTCGCGCGGATCGACGTCCGCCAGCCCGGCCTCGCGCAGCGTGGGCACGTCGGGCAGCTCGGCCAGCCGCGTGGCGCGGCCCACGGCCAGTGCCTTGAGCTTGCCGGCGCGCAAGAGCGCCAGCGCGCCCGACACGCCGGCCAGCGTGAGCTGGACCTCGCCGCCATGCACCGCGGCCACCGCGGGCGAGATGCCCTTGTAGGGCACCTGCACGATGTTCGCGCCGGTCTTGGCCTTGAGCGCCTCGAACAGCAGGTGCGGCAGGCTGCCCGAGCCGTAGGAGGCGTAGCTCAGCGCGGTGGGCCGCGCCTTGGCCAGCGCCACCAGTTCGGCCATGCTGCCGGCAGCCAGCGAGGGGTGGGCCACCACCATCTGCGGCAGGCTCACGATCTGGCTGATGGGCGCGAGCTCGCGCACCGGGTCGTAGGGCAGCTTCTCGAACAGGAAGGGGTTGCTGGTGATGGTGGCCTCGCTGGTCAGCAGCAGGGTGAGGCCGTCCGGCGCCGCCTTGGCAACCGCCGTGGCGCCGATCAGCGTCGAGGCCCCGGTGCGGTTCTCCACCACCACCGGCTGGCCCCACTGGCGCTGCAGCCGGTCGGCCAGCATGCGCGCCAGCAGGTCCACACCGCCGCCGGGCGCGTAGGGCACCACGATCCTGACCGTGCGGGCCGGCCAGGCGGCGCCCTGTGCCCGCAGCGGGCCGGCAGCCAGACCAAGGCCCAGCGCGGCCAGCACGCCACGGCGCGTGGGATGTGTCACGGATGCCTTCACTTGATGCTCTCGAAATGCCGGTAGGACACGTCGTTGCGGCCGATGTGGCCGATGACCTGGTAACGCGACTTCACCAGCTCGGCCGGCACGTCGAGCACGCGACGGTAGTCGGACACCGTGTGGCGGCCATCCAGCGCCCATTTGCCGTTGCGGCGCGACCAGCTGTCGAGGTAGCGCGAGTGCATCCAGCGCTCCTCGTAGAGGTTGGGGTTGCCCTCCTTGGGCACCAGCAGCGTCGCCGTGCCGGTGGATTCGCTGACCGCGCGGTCGCCGTTGACCTCGATCAGGATGTTGGTGATGCGGTGGTTGTTGCCCGTCATGTCGTCATGGGCCTTGATCAGCCAGTCCACGTAGGCCTCCCAGCTGGGAAAGTCGCGGGTGCCGAAGCGCATTTTCGCGCCGGGGTGGGCCAGCGACAACAGCAGCTCGCGGTCGCCGCGGTCCAGCCCGCGCGGGTACTTGTTGATCAGTTCGGTGATGGTCTGCTTGACCAGCAGCTTCTCGATCTCGGCGGTGGTGGCCTGCTGGGCCTGCGCCTGGGCCGGCACGGCGAGATTGAAGGCCAGCGCGGCGGCCAGCGCGGCGAACATCATCCGGCGCCTGGAAGGAACTTGCTTGCTCATGGACGGGGTCTCCTGGAAACGGTTCTGGTGGTGACTTGGGCCAACGGTGAAGGCTGGCTTGAGCGGTATTTCACCGCCGCTCCATTCATTTTTCAAACGATTTAATTTAATGGATTCATGAGGATTTCATATGAAATGCAGAGCCCTTCGCAGTGTCCGTGGCTGCGACAATCCCTGCATGCCTGTCCGCCCCTCCGCCGTCACCCTGCGCCAGCTGCGCGCCTTTCTGGCCGTGGCAGAAGAAGGCAGCATCGCGCGTGCCGCGCAGCGCCTGCACCTGACCGCCTCGGCCCTGTCCATGCTGATCGGCACGCTGGAAGGCGAGCTGGGCGTGCGGCTGTTCGAGCGCACCACGCGCCGCATGGTGTTGACCGACGCGGGCAGCGAGCTGTTGCCGGCCATCGAGCAGGTTTTCGGCCACCTCGATGGCGCCATCGCGGACCTGCGCGAGTTCTCGCAGCGGCGCAGCTCGCGCCTGCGCATCGCGGCCTCGCCGCTGCTCTGCGCCACGCTGCTGCCGCACCTGCTGGCGGGCTTCAAGGAGCGCTTCCCGGCCGTGCGGCTGACGCTGAGCGACCTGCCGGTGAGCGAGGTGGCCCGCGCCGTGCGCGCGGGCGACGCTGACCTGGGCGTGTGCACGGCCGACGTGGACACGCTGGACCTGCAGGCCACCATGCTGCTCCAGGACCGCCTGGTGCTGGCCTGCCTGGAAAGCCACCCGCTGGCGGCGCAGCACGAGGTGCGCTGGCGCGACCTGGCGGGCGAGGCGCTGGCACTGATGCAGCCGGGCTCCGGCCTGCGCAAGCTGTCCGAGCGGGGGCTGGCCGAGGTGGGCGAGCCGGTGGAGCCGGCCTTCGAGGTGGCCAACGTGGCCACGGCGGTGGGTCTGGTGGAGGCCGGGCTGGCGGTGTCGGTGCTGCCGGGCTACGCGCTCACGCGCACGCGCGCCGTCGGCGTGCGGGCGGTGCCGCTGGCGGACCCGGTGGTGGAGCGCACCATCGTGGCGCTGAACGCGCCGGAGCGTCCATTGACGAGCGCGGGCGAGGCCTTCGTGGCGCACTTCCAGCAGGCCGCCAGCGAGGCCTGGGGCCGCTGACCGTCAGCGCGGAAACAGGGCCCAGGTCGCGCGGCTGAGTGCGCTGTCGGGCGACATCCAGTCCATGATGACGTCGAAGTGGTTGCGGCCGGCCACCTCGAGGTAGTGGCTGTCGCAGCCCTGGGCGCGGCACAGGCGCTCGTAGTCGCGCGACTGGCGGCGGAACTCCGCCGTGTCATGCTCGGCCGCAGCCACGCACAACGGCGTGCCTGGCGGCGGCAGCTGGTGCACCGGGCTCAGCGCGCGGGCACGGGCCTCGTCGAGCTGCAGCCATTCGTTGGGCCGCACCCGCCGCACCGGCGCCAGGTCGAACAGGCCGCTGGCCAGCACGCCACCGCGCAGCACGCCTTCGGGCAGGCCCGCGTCGCTTTGCCACTGCGGCGCCAGCAGCATGGCCGCCAGGTGGCCGCCGGCCGAGCTGCCTCCCACCACGATGTGGCGCGCGCCGCGCCGGTGCAGCCACACCAGCGCGCGGCGGCACTGGTCGACGATGGTCTCCAGCGTGGCGACCGGCGCCAGGGTGTAGTCCAGCGCCGCGACCGCGATGCCGCGTGCGGTGAAGCATTCGGCCATAAAGACCGAGTCCTCCTTGGCCAGCGCGCGCCAGTAGCCGCCGTGCACGAACAGGAACAGCGGCGCATCGGGCCGGCCAGGCACCGGAAAGAGGTCAAGCCGCTCGTCGGGGTGCGGGCCGTAGGCCAGGTTGCGCTCGCTGGACAGGCGTTCGTACATCGGCAGCGAGGCCGCGCGGTAGTCGCGCAGCAGCGCGTCGACATCGGGCACGCTGGCGCGGGCGTTGTACTCGCGTTCGAGCTCGTCGGGCGCGAGGGCGCGCCAGACGTCCAGGTCGGGGCTGGTCAACACCTCAGACACCCAGGGTCTCGTGCAGCAGGTCCGGCTGGGCACGCAGGCTTTCGGTGCTGCCCTGCCAGACGGTCTGGCCCTTCTCGAGGATGAAGTGGGTGTCGGCGATGCGCATCAGCGGCCCGATGTTCTTGTCGATGACCAGCACCGAGATGCCGGTGCTGCGCAGCGATTCGAGGCAGTGCCAGATCTCGGCGCGCACCAGCGGCGCCAGGCCCTCGGTGGCTTCGTCCAGCACCAGCAGGCGCGGGTTGGTCATCAGCGCGCGGCCGATGGCCAGCATCTGCTGCTCGCCGCCCGAGAGGTTGGAGCCCAGGTTGCTGGCGCGCTCCTTGAGGCGCGGGAACAGCTGGTACACGCGCTCCAGCGTCCAGGGCGCCTTCGCGCCTTGCCGGTTGTGCGCGGTGGCCACCAGGTTCTCGTGCACCGTGAGGTTGGGGAACACCTGGCGCTGCTCGGGCACCAGGCCCAGCCCCAGACGCGCCACGCGGTAGGACGGCCAGCGGGTCACGTCCTGCCCGGCGAACGTGACACGGCCGCCGCGCTTGCCCAGGATGCCGGTGGCCGCGCCCACGGTGGTGGTCTTGCCCATGCCGTTGCGGCCCAGCAGGGTGGCGAATTCGCCTTCGGCGATGGACAGCGAGGCGCCGAACAGGGCCTGGGCGTCGCCGTAGCAGACCTCCAGGTCTTCGATGTGCAGCAATGGCTGGTTCATGCGGACAGGCCCTCCTCGCCCAGGTAGGCGGCGCGCACTTCGGGGTTGCCGCTGATCTCGTCGGGTGTGCCCGAAGCGATGACGCGGCCGTAGACCAGCACCGAGATACGGTCGGCCAGCGAGAACACGGCGTCCATGTCGTGCTCGACCAGCAGGATGGTGTAGCGGCCCTTGAGGCCACGCAGCAGCTCGACCACCTTGAGCGACTCCTGGTGGCTCATGCCGGCCATGGGTTCGTCCAGCAGCAGCAGCTTGGGGTTGGCCACCAGCACCATCGCCAGCTCGAGCTGGCGGCGCTCGCCGTGCGCGAGTTCGGACACCGGCGTCAGCGTGCGGTGCCCCAGGCCCACCTGTTCGATGGCCGCACGCGCGGGCTCCACCAGCCCGGGCTGGCGCAGCACCGGCGTCCAGCAGCCGAAGCTGTGGCCACGGTGCGCCTGCATGGCCAGGGCCACGTTCTCCAGCACGGTGAACTCGGGGAACACCGAGGTGATCTGGTAGGAGCGCGCCAGGCCGCGCAGCGCCCGTTCGGGCGGGCCCAGCGTGGTGATGTCCTCGCCATTGAAGACCACGCGGCCACTCAGGGGCGGGATCTCGCCGCCGAGCTGGCCGATCAGCGTGGTCTTGCCGGCGCCGTTGGGGCCGATGATGGCGTGAAGCTCGCCGGGTTGCAGCGACAGAGATACGTGGTCGGTGGCAAGCAGGCCGCCGTAGCGCTTGACCAGCTGGTCGACCTGGAGCATGGGCTGGCCGGTCATGACGTCTCCCCCTCGCGCCGGGCCTGGCGGGCGCGGCGCGCGTCCCAGTCCAGCAGATAGCCGTAGATGCCGCGCCGGGCGCTGAGCACCACCAGCACGATGAGGGGGCCGAGGATCATCATCCAGTGGTCGGTCAGGCCCTTGAGGATTTCCTCGCTGACCAGCAGCGCCAGCGCACCCACCAGCGGCCCGAGCACGGTGCCCATGCCGCCCAGCACCACCATCACGATCAGCTCGCCCGAAACCGTCCAGGCCAGGTAGGCGGGCGAGGTGAAGCCGGTCAGGTTGGCCAGCAGCAGGCCCGAGACGCCACACAGCACGCAGGCGATGACGTAGGCGGTGAGCTTGTAGCGCAGCGTGGCGAAGCCCATGGCCTTCATGCGGCGCTCGTTGACGCGGCAGCCCTGCAGCACCATGCCGAAGCGCGCGCGCACGAAGCGGTGCGTGAAGACCAGCGCGGCCAGCACCCAGGCCAGCGCGGTGTAGTACAGCGCGGTGGGCGAGGACAGGTCGAACAGGCCGAAGTCGCTGCGGGTGGCGATGGACAGGCCGTCGTCGCCGCCGTAGGGCTTGAGACTCACGAACAGGTAGAAGAACATCTGCGCGAAGGCCAGCGTGATCATGATGAAGGCGATGCCCGTGGTGCGCAGCGAAATGGCGCCAGTGACCAGGCCGACGAGCGCGCTGGACACCACCACCACCGCCAGCTGCGTCCAGCCACTGGCGATCTCGTGGTGGGCGAGCAGTCCCACGCCGTAGGCGCCCAGGCCCATGTAGAGCGCGTGGCCGAAGCTGACCATGCCGCCGTAGCCCAGCACCAGGTTGAGGCTGCAGGCGGCCAGCGCGAACACCAGCACGCGGCTCATGAAGGTGAGCGCGAAAGGCTGCTCGCTGAAGCTGGCGTACGCGGGCACCAGCAGCAGGGCCAGCACCAGCACGGCGCCGAAGATCGTGGTGAGGCGTCCGGCTTTCATTTGTTCTTGACGGGAAACAGCCCTTGCGGACGGAAGGCCAGCACCGCGGCCATGAAGATGCAGGTGAGCATGGAGGCCAGCGCCGGACCGGCGGCCTGGGCCACGCTGCGGTCGAAGAACTCGCGCAGCAGCAGCGGCAGGAAGGCCCGGCCGGCGGTGTCGATGACGCCGACGATCAGCGCGGAGTAGAAGGCGCCGCGCACCGAACCGATGCCACCGATCACGATCACGATCATCGCCAGGATCAGGATGGGCTCGCCCATGCCCGGCTGCACCGACAGGATGGGGCCGCTCATGAGGCCGGCCAGCGCGGCCAGGCCGGCGCCGAGCGCGAAGATCAGCGCGTTGAGCAGCTGGATGTTGACACCCAGCGCGGCGACGATGGTGGGGTTGCTCGAGCCGGCGCGGATCAGCATGCCCACGCGCGTCTTGTTGATGAGCAGGTAGCAGCCCAGCGCCACCAGCAGGCCGGCCAGGATGATGACGAAGCGGTAGGCCGGGTAGGACACGCCCAGCAGCGAGATCGCGCCGGACAGCGAATCGGGCACGTTCATGTAGACCGGCGACGGCCCCCATATCAGGCGCACCAGCTCGTTGAAGAACAGGATCAGGCCGAAGGTGGCGAGCACCTGGTCGAGGTGGTCACGGGCGTAGAGCCGGGCCGCCACGACGCGCTCGATGACGAAACCGAGCAGCGCGCCCCCGGCCACCGCCGCCAGGCCTGCGAGCCAGAAGGACTCGGTCTTGCCGTAGGCCAGCGCGGCGAAGTAGGCACCCATCATGTAGAGGCTGCCGTGGGCCAGGTTGACGAAGTTCATGATGCCAAACACCAGCGTGAGGCCGGCCGACAGCATGAACAGCAGCACACCGAGCTGCAGCCCGTTGAGCAGCTGGATGACGAACAGGGAAAAAGTCATGGGTCCATCGTGCCAAAACGCGACCCGCACCGCATGGAGCGGGCGGGCCGGGGAAACCGCCGGTCCGGCTTTGCCGGCCGGCAGGCATCACCCCCGCGAAGGGGTGATGCCGAAGGCGGCGCGGAGGCGGGCCTTACTTCAGCGGGCACTCCTTGTAGTAGGCGTCCGCGTGGTCCTTGAGTGCCACGCCCTTGTTCACGAACACCGCCTGGCCGCTGGCGTCCTTGGCGACGTCGACGCGGTAGAAGTTGCGGATCGGGAACTGGTTGGAGTTGAACTTGAACGGGCCGGCCACCGACTTGAAGTCGGCAGCCTTGAGCGCGGTGCGCAGCGCCTCGATGTTGTCCACCTTGCCGCCGGTCTTGGTCAGGGCCGAGCCCAGCAGCATGGCGGCGTCGTAGCTCTGCGCTGCGTACAGCGAGGGCGAGCGCTTGAACTTGGCCTGGAAGTCGGCCACGAACTTCTTGTTCTGCGGGTTGTCGATGTCCGGGCTGTAGGGCGAGCCGGTGACGGCGCCGACCGCGATCTCCTTGAGCGCGGGCAGCGTGGTGCCGTCCACGGTGGAGGTGGACAGCAGCGGCAGCTTGCCCAGCAGGCCGGCCTGCTGGAACTGCTTGACGAAGTTCACGCCCATGCCGCCGGGGTAGAACACGTAGACGGCGTCGGGCTTGGCGGCCTGGAGCTGGGCGATCTCGGCCGAGTAGTCGGGCTGGTTGACCTGGGTGTAGACCTCGTCGACCACCTCACCCTTGTAGAAGCGCTTGAAGCCCGAGAGCGCGTCCTTGCCGGCCTGGTAGTTGGGCGCCAGCAGGTAGACCTTCTTGTAGCCGGTGTCGGTGGCGTGCTGGCCCATGGACTCGTGCAGCGAGTCGTTGTTCCAGGAGGTGGAGAAGTACAGCGGGTGGCAACCCTTGCCGGTGATGGGGGTGGGACCGGCGTTGGAGCCCAGCAGCAGCACGTTGGCGCTGGTGATGGGCTTGTGGATGGCCATCATCACGTTGGAGAAGGTCACGCCGGTGATGATGTTGACCTTGTCCTTCTCGATCAGCTTCTGCGCCAGCTGCACGCCCAGGTCGGGCTTGAGCTGGTCGTCTTCCTTGATGACCTGGACGGTGGCGCCGCCCATCTTGCCGCCCAGGTGCTCGAGGCCGAGCATGAAGGCGTCGTACTGGTCCTGGCCCAGTGCGCCCGCGGGACCCGACAGGGTGCCCAGGAAACCGATCTTCACCGTCTGCTGGGCCATCGCGGACGAGGCCGCCACCGCCATACCCAGGGCCAGAATCACCGCATTGCGCTTGAACGTCATGGACATCTCCTTGGAAAAAAACACCGACCAGAAAACCAACCGCAGTTAATTTAGACCTGAATTATTTATTTGTCATCAGGTTTTCCCCGATTTTTCACTCCCTGTCCGGGTTTCGTGCCAGGCCTGCCAGTCGCGGCCGGGGTGGACGGCGCCGCAGGCCGGGCAGACACGCGCCTCGGGCGGGCCATCGTAGAACTGGCGGTAGATGCCCGGCAAGTCCTCCACGATGCTGGCGAGCTGCACCTCGCTGCGGTGCACCAATCCGCCGCAGGCGGCGCAGTACCACTCGAAAGCATCCTTGATGCCAGCCGGGCGCGGAAACTCGATCACCGTGCACAGGCTGCCCGGCTCCGGGCGCTGGGGCGAGTGGCGCACGTGCGCCGGCAACAGAAAGATATCGCCTTCGCGCAGGTCAACGCGTTCGAACTTTCCCCGATCCGCGATCAGCAGCTGGGCATTGCCCTTGAACTGGTGGAAATACTCCTCGAACGGGTCGTCGTGGAAGTCGGTGCGCTGGTTGGGGCCGCCGACCACGGTGACGATCATGTCCGAATCCTTCCAGATCTGCTGGTTGCCCACCGGGGGCTTGAGCAGGTGCTGGTGCTCGTCGATCCAGCGGGCGAAATTGATGGGCTGTCGCATGCGGTGTCCTCGTGGGGTGGGTGGATGGGTCAGAGCACCAGGGCGGCGCGCCGGTTGAGCACCGCGCGCAGGACGCTGTGCGCGGTCACCAGGGAGGTGCGGGGATTGTCGGGGTCGGGCCGGTTCTCGAGCTGCAGCCGCAGATGGCCGGCTTCGCCCCGGGCCTCGACCTCGTGGCGGTTCTCGCTCACGCCCGGGTCGGCCCAGAGCTCGACCCGGGTCTGGTCCAGGCCCAGCGTGGCCAGGGCAACGGTGGCCGCCACGTTGGCGTTGCGCGGAAAGTCCCGCGCCGCCTGGCGGGCCGTGCCTTCGAACACGCGCACGGGTTCGCGCAGGCGGTCCAGGTCGGCCACCGCCTCGGCCGGGCTGCCGCGCCAGGCCGAGGGCGGCTTGCGGCCGCGGTAGACCACCTCGCTGAGGCCGGCATCGTGCGCGGCGGCCAGCCAGTCGATGCCACCGATGGCGCCCGACACCAGCAGCACCTGGCGACCGGTCTCGGCGGCCAGCGCGCGCAGGCGCTCGCGGCGGGCATCGTCGGTGAGCGAGCCCACCGAGACCAGCAGCAGGTCGCAGCAGGCGCGCAGCACGGCCTCGGCGTGGGCGTCCACGGCCGCGTGGCCGGCGCACTCCACCACCAGGTCCGGGCGGGCGGCGGCCAGCCAGGCGGCGCGGTCGTCGGTCACGCGCTCGCGCAGGCCGGCCAGCGGCCCGGTGGCGGCGGCGAGGGCCGGCGCCAGCTCGTGCACCAGCACGCCGGTGATGGCCACGTCGTCCGGCCGGGCCAGCAGGCCCAGCGCCAGGCGCTGTCCGATGGCGCCGAATCCGATGAGGGCGACTCGCAGGGTCATGTGCGTCACCCCAGCAGCCAGACCAGCGCGGCGGTGCCGGCCAGCAGCGCGGCGATCCAGGGCCAGCGGGCACCGCCCGCCGGCGCCACGGCGGGCGCAGGGGCCGGCGCGCCGGCGGCGGGCTCGCCCTGCGCCAGCTGGGCGGCGAAACGCTGAAAGAAGTCCTCGCTCATCTTGCGCACCGTACCTTCGATCAGGCGCGAGCCCAGCTGCGCGATCTTGCCGCCGACCTGGGCGTCGGCGCTCCAGTCGAGCCGGGTCTGGCCGGGCCCGGTTTCGGCCAGGGTCACGCGCGCCTCGCCCTTGCCGAAGCCGGCCACGCCGCCCTGGCCGGAGAAGCGCAGCGTGCAGCCGCGCGGGGCGTCGACGTCGGCCAGTTCGACCTGGCTGGCGAAGCGCGCCGCGACCGGGCCGATGCTGACCTTGACGGTGCTGGCGAAGGTGGCGTCGCCGGTGCGTTCGAAGGATTCACAGCCGGCGATGCACTGGCGCAGCACGGCGGGGTCCAGCAGCGCGTCCCAGACGCGCTGCACGGGGTGCTCGAGTGATTGGGTTCCCTGGTAGTTCATGAAGCACAGACAAGTTCGTTGACGGCGCGGCGTGCCAGCACGCCGGCCAGGTGGATGCGGTATTCGGCGCTGGCGTGCAGGTCGCCGCTGGCCAGCGAGGCGTCGGGCGACAGGCCCTGCAGCGCCTCGGGCGTGAAGTGCCGCGACAGCGCGGCCTCGGCTTCGGGCCAGCGGCACGGCCCATGGCCCAGGCCGGTGATGGCCACGCGCACGCCGTCGGCGCCACGCGCCACGGCCACGCCGGTCAGGGCGAAGCGCGAAGCCGGCTGTTCGTACTTGACGTAGGCCAGCCGCTCGGGCACGGGGAAACGCGCGCCCAGCAGCACCTCGTCGGGTTCGAGCGCGGTGGTGAACAGGCCCTGGAAGAAGCGGTCGGCCGTGATCTCGCGCCGGTCGGTCACCAGCGTGGCGCCGCCGGCCAGCACACCGGCCGGCCAGCAGGCGGCCGGGTCGGCGTTGGACACCGAGCCACCCAGCGTGCCCCGGTTGCGCACCTGCTGGTCGGCGATGCCACCGGCCAGCCGCGCCAGCCCGGGCAGCTTCGCGCGCACCAGCGGCGAGGCCGCCACCGTGGCGTGGGTGCACATGGCGCCGATCCAGAGGGTCCCGTTTTCCTCGCGCAGCGCGCGCAGCTCGGGCAGGCGGCCCAGGTCGATCAGCACCGTGGGCGCGGCCAGACCCAGCTTCATCGCGGCCAGCAGGCTCTGGCCACCGGCCAGCAGCTTGGCGTCCGGATCTTCGCGCAGCCAGGCCACCGCATCGGCTACGGCGCCGGCACGGCGGTATTCGAACGGCGTCATGCCGTCCCCTCCCGCATCTCGCGCAGGCCCTGGCAGGCGGCGTTGACGATGCCGTGGTAGCCGGTGCAACGGCACAGGTTGCCGGCCAGCGCGTGGCACACGGCGTCGGGCTCGGCGGGCACGCCCTCGGCATCCATGGCCACCGCGCGCATCACCATGCCGGGCGTGCAGTAGCCGCATTGCAGCGCGTGGTGCTGGCCGAAGGCGCGCTGCATGGGGTGCAGCCGGCCGTCGGCACCGGCCAGGCCCTCGATGGTGGTCACCTGCGCGCCGTCGGCCTGCACGGCCAGCACGTTGCACGACTTCACCGCCACGCCGTCCAGCAGCACGGTGCAGGCGCCGCACTGCGCGGTGTCGCAGCCCGGGTGGGTGCCGGTCAGGCCCAGGTCGTCGCGCAGCAGCGTGATCAGCAGGCGCTCGGGCGCGACCGGCCGCCGGACCGGCTGGCCGTTGACGGTGAGGGAGATGCCGTGGGACATCACTTCAGCTGGAGGCCGCTGCGGGCGAAGGCTTCGCGGGTGGCGGCCTTCTCGGCTTCGGTCAGGTTGAGCAGCGGGCGGCGCACCGGGCCACCGACCTGGCCCAGCAGCTCCAGCCAGTATTTGGTGTACGCCTGCGGCGTGCCCGAGGGGCGGGCCGAGCGGAAGGCCTGGCGCGCGGGCTCCAGGCTGTCGCGCACGGCGCGGGCCTCGGCGTGTTTGCCCTCGAAGGCCAGGCGGGTGTATTCGTTGATGCGCTGGTCGGCCGCGGTCTGCAGCAGGAAAGGCGGCGTGGAGCACAGGTACAGCTGCCAGCCCAGTTCGATGATGTTGTCCAGCCACTCCTCCTCGGAGGCGGTGCTGACCAGGATCTTGTGGCCGGCCAGTTCGGTCAGGCGGCGGTACTTCTCGCGCGCCACGCTGTACTTGATGGCCACCACGTTGGGCAGGTCGGCGATGCGCGCGCACAGCTCGGGGCTCATCTCGTAGCCGCAGTCCGGGTGGTTCCACAGCGCGATGCCGATCTCGGTCTGCTCGCTGAGGTAGCGGTAGTACTCGTAGACGGTGTCGTCGGGGTTGTGGTGGAAGTGCAGCACCGGGCTGTGCACCACGATGTAGTCGGCGCCGATGTCCTGCGAGTGGCGCGCCAGCTCCAGCACCGTGTCGAGGTTGGTGTCGGAGCACGAGGTGACGATGCCACAGCGGCCGTCGGCCTCCTCCACGGCCAGCTCGAAGGTGCGCTTGCGCTCGGCCACCGACATGGAGAAGAACTCGCCCTGCTTGCCGCTGACGAACAGGCCGCCCAGCCCCAGGGTCCGGATCCAGTGTTTCAGGTTGTTGCGCAAACCGGCCTCGTCAAGCGAGAGGTCGTCCTTGAACGGCGTGGCGGTGGCGGCCCAGACGCCCCGGAAATGTTCGCGGGCGTAGTCCTTGGCGTCCTGTTTGCGGTACTTGGTGGTCATGGTTTCGATGTGAAGGGTTGGGTTTGCAGGGCCCGCCACAGGCGCTCGGCCGTCAGCGGGAAATCGAGTTCGGGTTCGCCCAGCGGCGCGAGCGCGTCGGCGGCGGCGTTGAGCAGCGCGGCCGGCACGCCGATGCAGCCGGCCTCGCCCACGCCCTTGGCGCCCAGCGCGTTGGCGGCGGTGGGCACGGGCTGGCTCAGCAGCTCCACCGGCGGCATGTCGTCGGCGCGCGGCACGGCGTAGTCCATCAGCGAGCCGGTGACGAGCTGGCCGTCGGCGTCGTAGACCAGGCGCTCGAACAGCGCCTGCCCCAGCCCCTGCGCCAGGCCGCCGATCAGCTGGCCCTCGGCCAGCTGGGGCGAGACGATGTGGCCAGCGTCGTCGGCCCACACGATGCGCTCCACGCGCGGGCGGCCGGTCTCGGCGTCGATGGACAGCCGCGCCATCACGCAGCCATTGCTCCAGGCTTCAGCCGGGGCGGTGTAGACCTGTTCGGCGGTCAGCGGCAGGGGTTCGCCGGCGTCGCGGCGGCGGGCAGCCTCCTGCGCAGCCAGCAGCACCGCGCTGCCGCCTATGGCCATGCTGCGGCTGGCCAGCGCACCCACGCCCTCGGGGCAGGTGGCGGTGTCGCCGTGGCGCACGCGCACCCGGGCCGGGTCGCAGCCCAGCGCCTGCGCGGCGATGGCGGCATAGCTGGTCTCGTGGCCCTGCCCCTGGGCGCTGGAGCCGCTGGCAACCTCGGCACCACCGTCGGGCAGCAGGGTCACGCGGGCGCTTTCCCAGCCCTGGCCACAGGGCTCTATATAAAGAGCGGTGCCTATGCCCACCCATTCGCCAGCGGCGCGGCGCTGCGCCTGCCGGGCGCGCTCGGCCTCGTAGCCGAAGGCCTGGGCGGCGCGGTCCAGCACGGCGCGGTAGTCGCCCGCGTCCAGTGTTTCGCCAGTGGGCGTGGCCCAGGGCATGCGGTCGGCAGGAATGACGTTGCGCCGGCGCAGCTCCAGCGGGTCGATGCCGAGGTGGCGCGCGGCGCGCTCCACCAGGCGCTCCATCAGCAGCGTCGCCTCGGGGCGGCCGGCGCCGCGGTAGATGGTGACGGCGGCCGCGTCGGAGGCCTCGACGCTGGCCGAGAGATCCACCCCATCCACGCGGTAGGGGCCGGGCAGGATGCGCGCGGTGTTGCGCGCGGGCACGACGGCGCTGAACGGCAGCCAGGCGCCGACCGGAAAACGCAGCGTGGCGCCCAGGTGCAGGAAGCGGCCCTGGTCGTCAAAGGCGAGTTCGCCCTGCAGCCGCGCGCCACGACCGTGCACGCCAGCGGTGAATTCCTCGCTGCGGGTGGCGGTCCACTTGATCGCGCAGCGGTGCGCGCGCGCGGCCCAGGCCAGCACCAGCTCCTCGGGGCCGAGCGACGACTTGGCGCCGAACGCGCCGCCCACGTCGGGCGCGACCACGCGCACCCGCACGGCGTCCAGTCCCAGGGTGCGCGCGATGTCGGCGCGCGCACGCGACGGGGTCTGCGTCGGCAGCCAGGCCTCGAGGCAGCCGGCGGCCTCGTCCCAGCGCATCGCGGCGGCGCGCGGCTCCAGCGCCATGGCGGCCACGCGCGGCTGGTGCTGGACCGCCGACACCGCCTGCGCGGCGGCGGGCCGGTCGCCGGTGTGGTGGCGCACGCTGGCCACGCGCGGTGCGTCGGCGGCCAGGTCGTTGCAGGCAGGTTCGGCTTCGCAGTCGAACCAGACCCCATCGGCCGCCTGGCGCGCGGCCTCGGGCGTGCGCGCCAGCACCAGCGCCAGCGGCTGGCCGACATGGTGGATGGCCTGCACCGGCAGCAGCGGCGCGGGCTCGGCCCGCAGGTCGGCCAGCAGGCCGTTGGGCGGCGGCAGCGTGAGGCCGCCCAGGTCCTGGCCGGTCACGATGGCCACCACACCGTCCACGGCCAGGGCCGCCCCGGTGTCCACCGAGACGATGCGGGCGCGCGCATGCACGCTGCGCACGAAGGCCGCGTGCAGCTGGCCGGGCAGGGTCACGTCGTGGACGTAGCGGCCGCGGCCGGTGAGCAGGCGGTGGTCCTCGGTGCGGGCCAGCGGAGCCTGTGCGGGATGGGTGACGGTGGACGCGTTCATGCGGTGGGCGATGGCAAGCCGTGATTGCACGCGAATCCCTCCACCCCCACAAGCGAATCTTTCTGAACGATTGCTCAGGCCGCCTGAGCCCTGCGCCTGCGCGCGCAAAAAAAGAAAAGCGGCCTCCGTCGCCGGAGGCCGCCTGCCGCTCGAGCGGGGGTCGCTTACTTGGCCGTAGGCATCACGAACTCGGCGCCCTTGCCGATGGATTCGGGCCAGCGTTGCATGATGGACTTCTGCTTGGTGTAGAAACGCACGCCCTCTTCGCCGTAGGCGTGCATGTCGCCGAACAGGCTCTTCTTCCAGCCACCGAAACCGTGCCAGGCCATGGGCACGGGAATGGGCACGTTGATGCCCACCATGCCGACCTGGATGCGGCGCGAGAACTCGCGCGCCACGTTGCCGTCGCGGGTGAAGCAGGAGACGCCGTTGCCGAATTCGTGGTCGTTGACCAGTTGCACGGCGGTGGCGAAGTCGGGCACGCGCACGCAGCTCAGCACGGGGCCGAAGATCTCTTCCTTGTAGATGCGCATCTGCGGCGTGACATGGTCGAACAGCGTGCCGCCGAGCCAGAAGCCGTTGTCGCAACCGGCGCCGGCATCCGAGCCGCGGAAACCCCGGCCGTCCACCAGCAGCTGGGCGCCTTCCTTCTGGCCGGCCTCGATGTAGCCGGTGATGCGGTCGTGCGCCGTGCGCGTGACGATGGGGCCCATCTCGGCCGCGAGGTTGGTGCCGTTGAGCACCTTCAGCGTCTTCGTGCGCTCGATCAGCTGGGGCATGATGCGGTCGGCCACGTCGCCCACCAGCACCGCCACGCTGATGGCCATGCAGCGCTCGCCGGCCGAGCCGTAGGCCGCGCCGATCAGCGCGTCCACCGCCTGGTCGAGGTCGGCGTCGGGCATCACCACCATGTGGTTCTTGGCGCCGCCCAGGGCCTGCACGCGCTTGCCGTGGCGGGCGCCGGTCTCGTAGATGTGGTTGGCGATGGGCGTGGAGCCGACGAAGCTCACCGCCTTCACGTCCGGGTGCACCAGCAGCGCGTCCACCGCCTCCTTGTCGCCCTGCACCACGTTGTAGACGCCGTCGGGCAGGCCGGCCTGCCTGAGCAGCTCGCCCATGAACAACGAGGGCGAGGGGTCGATGGGGCTGGGTTTGAGCACGAAGCTGTTGCCCGCCGCGATGGCGACCGGGAACATCCACATCGGCACCATGACCGGGAAGTTGAACGGCGTGATGCCGGCCACCACGCCCAGCGGCTGGCGCAGCGTCCAGTTGTCCATGCCGGTGGAGACCTGGTCGGTGAAGTCGCCCTTGAGCAGCTGCGGGATGCCGCAGGCGAATTCGATGATGTCGATGCCGCGCGCCACCTCGCCCTGCGCGTCGGTGAACACCTTGCCGTGTTCGGCGGTAATGGCATGCGCAAGCGCGTCCTTGTGCTGGTTGACCAGCTCCAGGAACTTGAACATCACGCGCGCGCGGCGGATCGGCGGCGTGTCGGCCCAGGCCGGGAAAGCGGCCTTCGCGGCAGCCACGGCAGCGTCCACGTCGGCGGCTTGCCCCAGGCTCACGCGGCCGGTGACGGCGCCAGTGGCGGGGTTGAACACGTCCTGCGCGCGCGCGCCCTGGCCGCTGGCGCGCTGGCCATTGATGAAGTGGACGATGGGGGTGGGCTGGCTCATGGCGGGTCTCCGGTACGGTGTATGACACGCAGTCTAGGAATCCCGCCTGTTCACCGCAAGACCACGAAATTGAATTCTTTGTTCGGTTTGTTGAACAATAGGGTCCATGAGCGACACCACCGAACCCCTCTGGGGCCACCTGCACTGGCTGGTGGTGCTGGCCCGCCAGGGCAGCTACACCGCCGCCGCGCAGCGCCTGGGCGTGAGCAAGGCGGCCATGAGCCAGCGCATCGCCGAGCTGGAGCGCCAGGCTGGCGTGCCCCTGGTCACGCGCACCACGCGCCACGTGCACCTGACCGACGCCGGCCAGCGGCTGGTGGCCGACACCGCCGGCGCCTTCGAGGAGATCGCCCAGCGCTTCGCCGCCGTGCAGGACCTGGCCGCCACGCCGCGCGGCGTGCTGCGGGTGACCGCACCCATGGCGCTGGCGCGCCAGCACCTCGCACCCCGGCTGGCCGGCTTCCTCAACGCCCACCCCGAGGTGCGGCTGGAGCTGGACCTGTCCGACCGCATCGTCTCGCTGCCCACCGAAGGCTTCGACCTCGCGATCCGCCACACCGAGGCGCCGCCGGACACCCACGTGGCCTGGCGGCTGGCCGGCACGCACTCCATCCTGGTGGCCAGCCCGGCCTACTTGGCCGCGCACGGCACGCCCCGGCACCCGGACGAGCTGCGCGCACACCGCGGCCTGTTCTACCCGCGCGGGCCCGAGGCGCCGGCCTGGACCTTCGAGCGCCTGGACGGCCGGGCCGAGCGCGTGACCGTGCCCATCCAGGGCTCGCTGGCGGCCAACAACAGCGAGGTGCTGCGCGACGCCGCCCAGAGCGGCCTGGGCATCGCGATGGTGCCGGACTTCAGCGCCCAGGCCGCCCTGCGCGCCGGGCAGCTCACGCATGTGCTGCCGCGCTGGAAGGCCGCCGGCGCCTTCGCCGAATCGATTTACGCGGTGCGGCCCTACGCGGTGCACGTGCCGCTGGCGGTGCGGCTGTTCGTGGACTACCTCAAGGGGATCTGGAAAGACGGCTTCAGGGCGTGACGTCCGTCCTGCGCCGCGGCTGGTGATGGCGAAGCACTTTCTACAACGCCACCTGAAGACGCGGCGTAAGGCTGCGCGAGCAGCAAGGCAGAAAACAATCGTTGGCGCCACGCTCCTGCGCCGTCAGGAACTGGTCGCGGTGATCCGGCGTTCCGCCCAGCACCGGGGTCAGGCAGGTGCCGCACACGCCCTGTTCGCACGATGACGGGATATCCACGCCAGCGGCCTGCAGCGCCTCCAGGGCCGACTGGTGGGCCGACACGGTGACGATGCGCCTCGAGGTCACCAGCTCCAGCTCGAAGCCTTCCTGAAGCCCGCCCTTCGCGTTCGCATTTGCGAAAAACTCCCAATGCAGCCGCTCTTCAGGCCATCTCAGCGAGCGTGCCGCGCCCAGGACCGTATCGATGAAGCCCTGCGGGCCGCATACATAGAGATGGGTGCCGGCAGGTGCTTGACGCAACCCGTCGACGAAGTCGAACGGCTGCCCCGCTTCCTCGCTGAAGTGGTAGCGCACCCGACCTGCGTAGGGTGAGCGCGCCAATCGGTCAAGAAAGGCGGCCCGCTCACGGGTCCTGGCGCAATAGATGAACTGGAAATCCGCCCCCAGGCCCGAAAGCCGATCGGCCATGGCGATGATGGGCGTCACCCCAATGCCCCCCGCCACCAGCAGGCTGGCAGGCGCGTCTTCCTTCAGCGGGAAATGGTTGCGCGGCACGCCGATGCGGAGGATGTCGCCCTCGTGCACACCGTCGTGCACACAGGCCGACCCGCCACGCGAGGCGGCCTCGCGCAGCACGGCGATGGCGTAGCACCCGGTCTCCGCCGGGTCGTTGTGCAGGGAGTACTGGCGGATCAGTCCGTTGGGCAGATGCACGTCCACGTGCGCGCCGGCCGTGCGCACCGGCAAGGTGCCCGAAACCGCCACCAGCTCCAGCCAACTGATGTCCTGGGCTTCCCGGCGCTTGGCCCGAACCCGGACGTCTACACATTCATTCGGATGGCTCACAGCACCCTCTCCCTGGTTCCGCATCAATGGCATTCATTCCCCGGCCGCTTGTTCCAACAACCGCTGGACAACCCGGCGCGCCTTGTTCGGCCCGACATCGACATGGATATCCACCTGCGATGGGAACCTGAGGCGCTGCTGGTTCTTCCACTGCGCCTCGATAACCACCTTGTCTTCCATGAAGGTATCGGCGGTCTGCTTGACCACGAGATCCACCACGTTGTCTTTGTCGGGATGCGGGTTGGTCGCGATGGTCCAGAAGTAGTGTGTGGTGGTGTCGGTCTCGGGCGTGATGCCGTGGAACCCCCGCATGTGGAACCCTTCGCGATCGGGATCGTCGTAGCGACCGGAGCCCGCATCCATGCCGCCGGTCCAGATCAGTTCGTGCGAGACGTGGAATTCCACCTCCTGCCAGCGGTCGATGCGATGCTTGAACGGCCAGGCGGCGGTGTAGGTGGGCGGCGGCACGGAGTCGGGCATGTGCCGGACCACCCTGACGACATCGCCCACCTGCTCCACCTTGACCTGGGCGTTCATGTGCACGGCGGGGTTGCCGCCTATGGTCTTGAGGTGCACATAGCCCAGATGGCTGAGGTCGAGCAGGTTTTCGTGGATCAGCATGTAGGGCGCGTCGTAGTGGTAGGTGTCCCCACCGTACGCGTAGCGCGGATCGCTGTGCACCGGATAGGCAGGCGGCCCGTCGGCGGGCCGGGCGTCGGGCGTGTCGCCCATCCACACCCAGAGGATGCGGTCGCGTTCTTCCAACGGGAACGACCGCACCCGCGCCTTGGACGGCACCCGCTCCTGCCCGGGGATTTCCAAGCACACGCCATCATGCCCGTAGAGCAACCCGTGGTAGCCGCAGCGCACGCCACGCCCTTCCACCGTGCCGCATGACAGCGGCAAATCCCGGTGGCAGCATCTGTCCTCCAACGCCGCCAACTGGCCATCGGGTGTGCGAAACAGAACCATGGCCTGGCCCAGCAGCGTCCGGGCCAGGGGCCTGTCGGTCAACTCCCAGGAAAATCCCGCCACCCACCAGCGATTGAGCGGATAGCTTCTGCGCTGCCTGGTCAATTGCAGCGGTGATACGACCGTGTTCATGTCTGCTCCTGTCGGGTTATGGCAAGACGGCCCTGAATCAAGCCACCGCTGCGGTTTCACCCTGTGCCTCGCGCTGGATCAGGCGGTCGAGCATGCGGCGGGCCTGTATCGGTCCCGAGTCGGTTGCCAGGGCGACGGAGAATGGTGGTGCACCGGCTTCGTCCAGCGCCCGTTGCTGGGCCTCCAACATGTCACGGTCTTCGTCGAAGGTGCTCGCCGTGCCTTCGCGGATGTAGCGGGTCAGTTCGCTGTTGCCGAGTTCGTACTGCCGCGCCACACCCCAGAAATAGTGGCAGCTCTTCTCGGTCTCGGGTGTCATCAGGTGGACGACGCGACGCTCCAGCGCGTCCTCGCGCCGACCGGAGGCGGGGTACGAGCCGTTCTCGATCAGGACGTAGGACGGTGGCTGGAAGATGCTGGTGTGCCAGCGGTTGATCGGCTCGGTGAAGCCCGTGGCCTTCACATAGAAAGGCGGCGGTTCGCAACCGAGGATGTCGCGATGAACCCGCACCTCGTCCTCGCCCACCTGGGTCGTGACCGGCGCTTCCGCGACCGCTTCGTTGCCTATGGTCTTGTCATGCAGGAAGGACTCGTGCGACAGGTCCAGCAGGTTGTCGTTCATCAGGCGGTAGTCCGCTGCGATGTGGTGATAACCGGTACAGGCTTCCCACTGCGGGTGGTCAAGGCAATACACGTCCGGAATGGTCTTCGGGTCAACCAGCCCGGCGTCGCCCATCCAGATCCAGGTGAATCCGTGCCGGTCAGCCACCGGGTAAGTCTTCACCTGGGCACGCCGGGGAATCGTGTCCTGGCAGGGCACGCGGACACAGGCGCCGTCCGCAGCAATGCGGATGCCGTGGTAGGTACAGCGGACGGTGTCGTCCACCACCTTGCCCAGCGAGAGCGGCACGCTGCGGTGCGGGCAGCGGTCCTCCAGCGCGACGGGCACACCGGCACGGGTGCGGTAGAACACCACGGCTGCACCGAGGATGCGTCGGGCCAGCAGGCGCTCCGATACTTCGTTCGCGAAAGCAGCCACGTACCACGCGTTTTTCATCATCATCTCGATATTCCCCTTCAATATCTCTCGATCGGCAGCTCTCAGTCGGCCTTGATGTTTGCCGCCTTCACCACCGGCTGGTAAAGCGCGATCTCGCGGTCGACAAAGGCCGTCAGCGCCTCGGCACTCATGGGCACGGGCTCCATCTGACCGGCTGCCAGCTGCTGCCTGACCTCTGCATCGGCGAGCGCGCGGTTGACCGCAGCGTTGAGACGGCCAACGATGGCCTTGGGCGTCTTGCTCGACGCGAACAAGGCGTACCAGCCGTCGAAGCGGTAGTTGTTCACGCCTTCTTTGGCGGCCGGTGGAACGCCCGGCACCAGCGTGGAGACGGTATCGCTGGTCACCGCCAGTGCGCGGGCACGGTTGCCAGTGAGGAAGGCACTGGCAGTCGTCAGACTGATCACCCCGGCAGCGAGCTGCCCACCAGCGATGTCCGTCATGGCGGGAGCGCATCCGCGGTAAGGGATATGCTGCACCTGGATGCCGGTGAGTGCCTTGAGCTGTTCACCAGCCAGGTGGTGGATGGAGCCGTTGCCGCAGCTAGCGTAGCTCAGACGGCCCGGCTCGCGTTTGGCCGCGTCGATGAATTCCTTCAGGTTTTTGTAGGGTGTCGCGCTGCCCACCACGATCACCAGTGGCGAGGTCGCGACCATCGCCACGGGCGCGAAGCTGGTCTTGGGGTTGAAGCGCACGCTGGCGTCGATCAGCGGGTTGATCACGAGGCTGTTCGTGGTCAGCACCAGCGTCTTGCCGTCGCCCGCACTCTGCGCCACCAGATCGGCCGCGATGTTGCCGCCGGCGCCGGGCTTGTTCTCGATGATGACGGGTTCGCCGAGATCGGCCTGCAGACGTTTGCCAATGACACGCGCCGCCGCATCCGCGCCACCACCCGGCGGAAAAGGCACAACGATGCGGATGGGGTCCGTCTGGGCGTGGGCATGACCCAGCACAGCGGCACAGACCAGCGTCAGCGGCAGTTTGAGGAAGCGGAAGGCGTGGGGTCGGTTCATGTCTTGTCTCCTGTGTGGTTGTTGTCCGGGGCAACGACGCTAGATCGCGTACTGCTCCAGCGTGTTGGGAACAAACAGCTCGTCGATGGACACGAGTCGTCCCGACAAGCCCTGTTCGTGGTGGTATCGCAGGAAGGTCTCTATCGTCTTGCGATTGGCCTGAACCCCGTAGGACCAGAAATCCTGGCCCATCAGGCTCCGGGTTTCTTCGACTTCGCTGGTCAGCCAGGGCAGCGAAGCCTTGAGCGCGGCCACCTCGTCGAGGTCGCGCAGCGCGATGTTCTTGGCCATCGTGAAGGCCTTGAAGAGGCTGGCGGCCAGCCAAGGGTTCTGCTCTACGAGGTGCCGGCGTATGCCCACGACGTGCATGATGGGAAACACGCCCGACCGCCGGAAGTAGTCCCGCTCGACCGAGCGCAGGTCCTGGAACAGACGGACCACCCGGCCGCCGCCCGCGTCGAAAGCGCTCGGCGCCCGGGGCGCGATCAAGGCATCGATGCGGCCATCAAGCAACCACTGGTTCAACGTCTGATCGGCATCAATGGGTTCAACCGAAGCCCTCACCGAAGCAGGGAGCTCGACCTTTTCGTGACGCCCCGCCTGCTCCACACCCCCCGTGCGCCAGTGGATGTCCTCGGGGCGAACGCCGTACTCGTCCTGCAACAGCCCTCGCACCCAGACAGGGGCCGTCAGCTGGTACTCCGGCACACCCACCTGGCAGCCGCGCAACTGCTCGGGAGAGCGGATACCCGAGTCCGAGCGGACGTAGACGGCCGAGTGCCGGAACATGCGGGACAGGAACACCGGGATCGCCACGTACCGGGCGTCGCCCCGGGACACTTGCATGGTGTAGCTGCTCAGGGACAACTCGGCGACGTCGAACTCTCCGAACCGCAGCGAACGGAAAAACGTCTCTTCGACCGGAAGCGCCATGTAGTTGGCGTCGCACCCCTCGATCAACACCTCGCCCGTCATCAGCGGACGCGTCCGGTCATAGTCCCAGCAAGCAATGGTCAGCGGTAATTTCATCGTGTGATCCTGCAATGGACGGCACGATAGGCGTCTCCTTGAATTGCAACAATGCTAGATTCTTGGTTTCTGTTATTCGCTTATTGCATAGGACAACCATGGACCTGAAGCAACTGCGTCTCTTCATCCATGTCGCTGAACTGGGTGGTTTCGCCAAGGCGGCGGACGTCCTCAATGTCGGGCAGCCCACCCTGAGCCGGCAGATTCGCGCCCTTGAGGTGGACCTGGGAACCACGTTGTTCCACCGCAATGGCCGGGGGGTCGCTCTCACGGCAGAAGGGGCGCGGTTCGTTGACCACGCGCGTGGCGTTCTGCACGCCGCCGAGGCGGCGGTGCAGGTCTTGCACCGGGACAACCGGCGCCTGGCGGGACGTGTGGTGTTCGGCCTGACGCCCAGCGTGGGCCGGTTGCTGATTCCGGAACTCGTCCGCCGATTCCGCGACGAACTGCCGAGCGCATCGCTGTCCATCGTGAATCTGCTGTCGGTCGCGCTGCAGGACCACATGCGCGCGGGCCGACTGGATTTCGCGATCATGCACCGACCGTTGCCCTCGCGCGAGATTTCCGTCTCGACATTGAGCATCGAGGATCTCTACCTCATAGGCCCCGGCAAGAAAAGCATTGCGTCAAGCGTGCCATTCGCGCATCTGGGGTCACTCCCTCTGGCCATTCCATCCACCCTGCACCTGATCCGCCGCGAACTGGAACGCGAGGCGGCACGGGCCGGCACCCGTCTCAACGTGGTACTGGAAGTCGATGTGCTGGAATCGCTGTTCGATGTCGTTGCCAACGGATTCGGCCACACGGTGGCGACCAAATTTCCACTGCTGTCGCCTGCGGCACCCCCCAACCTCGTGGCTCAGCGCCTGGTATCGCCTTCGCTGGCGACCGAACTCTGCCTCGTCACACCCACGACCCGCAAGATGACGCCGCTGCAACTCGCCGCCTCCGAGCTGGCCCGCCGCGCCTTTCTCGACGTCGCCTCGCACCCCATCCCCCGGCGCCACCTGCCCACGCCACGGCGGTCACGTTGAGGTTTTCAAGCGGCTCTGATGGGAAGGGTAAAGTGCCTTGGACTTTTCAACCTGGCTTCCTTGTGAACTCCATCAAGTTGCATCACCCTCCGTTTGACGCTGCCATCCTCGACCTCGACGGCACTCTGGTTGACACGCTGGGCGACTTCCACGCCGCCCTCGGCCTCATGCTCAACGAGCTGCGCCTGCCCGCCGTGCCCGAGTCCACGGTGTCGCACTTCGTGGGCAAGGGCTCGGAGCACCTGATCCTCTCGACGCTGGCATATGTGGGCGTGCCGGACCCGCGCGCACGGTACGACGCGGCCTGGGCCAGCTACCAGCGCCACTACGACCGCATCAACGGCCGCCACAGCACCGTCTACCCCGGCGTGGAAGCGGGCCTCACAGCCTTGCGCGGCGCGGGCCTGCGGCTGGCCTGCCTGACCAACAAGCCGGTGGGCTTCGCGCGCGATCTGCTGGCGGCCAAGGGACTGGCCGGGCACTTCGAGCAGGTGTTCGGCGGCGACAGCTTCACGCGCAAGAAGCCCGATCCGCTGCCGCTGCTGAAGACCTGCGAGGCGCTGGGCAGCGAGCCCGCGCGCACGGTGATGATCGGCGACTCGCAAAACGACGCCATGGCCGCACGCGCGGCCGGCTGCCGGGTCTGGCTGGTCACCTACGGCTACAACCACGGCCAGCCCATCGCCCAGGCGCCACACGACCGGCTGCTGGACTCCCTGGCCGAACTGGCCTGAACGGCGCTTGACGGACAATACCGGGTTTGCCCCCGTGCCCGTCCGATCCGTGTCCGCCCCCGATCCCCACCGCATGACCGCCGACGAGCGACGCGCCAGCGCGTCGCTCGCGTCCATCTTCGCGCTGCGCATGCTGGGCCTGTTCCTAGTGCTGCCGGTGTTCGCACTGGAGGCGGCGAGGCTGCCCGGCGGCGATGACCCGGCGCTGGTGGGCCTGGCCATGGGCCTGTACGGCCTGACCCAGGCGTTCCTGCAGGTGCCGCTGGGCATGGCGTCGGACCGCTGGGGCCGCAAGCCGGTGATCCTGGCCGGTCTGGCGGTGTTCGCGCTCGGCAGCGCGCTGGCGGCCTGGGCGCCCAGCGTGCACTGGCTGGCCGCCGGCCGCGCGCTGCAGGGCGCGGGCGCCATCTCGGCCGCCGTCACCGCCTTCCTGGCCGATGTGACCCGCGACAGCGTGCGCACCAAGGCCATGGCCATCGTGGGCGCCAGCATCGCGCTCATGTTCGCGCTGTCGCTGCTGGTGGCGCCGCCGCTGGCCGCGCTCATCGGCCTGGGCGGCCTGTTCTCGGTGACGGCCGCGCTGGCGCTGGCCGGCATGGCCGTGGTGGCCTGGGTGGCGCCGGCCGAGCCGGCCCGGCACGTGGCGGCCGCGCGCGGCGGCCTGCGCGAGGTGCTGCGCGACCCCGCCTTGCTGCGGCTGAACCTGGGCGTGTTCGTGCTGCACGCGGTGCAGCTGGCCATGTGGATGGCGGTGCCGGCGCTGCTGGTGGCTGCGGGCCTGCCGGCGGCGCGGCACTGGCAGATCTACCTGCCGGCCGTGCTGGTGTCGTTGCTGGTGATGGGCGGGCTGCTGTTCCGGCTGGAGCGCCAGGGCTACCTGCGCGCGGTGTTCCTGTCCGCCATCGGCCTGCTGCTGCTGGTGCAGCTGGGCCTGTGGCTGGCCAGCGGCGCGCCCTCGCTGGGGGCGCTGGCGGCGCTGCTGACGCTCTTCTTCCTCGGCTTCAACACGCTGGAGGCCAGCCAGCCCAGCCTGGCCTCGCGGCTGGCGCCGGCCGCGCACCGCGGCACGGCCATGGGCGTCTACAACACGCTGCAGTCGCTGGGCTTCTTCGCCGGCGGGGCGCTGGGCGGCTGGCTGATCCGGGCCCACGGCGCGGCGGGCATCTTCGCCGCCTGTGCGGGCCTGTGCCTGCTGTGGCTGGCGCTGGCCTGGGCCATGCCGGCCATGAAACGCGGTCAGGCCTGACGCGGCGGCGACTGCGTCGAAGCCGGCCCGGCCGCCGGGAGATCCACCACGCCGCGCAGCATCAGCTGGGTCAGGGTGGCATACAGGGGCCGGCTCACCAGACGTGAAACCAGACTGGCCAGCAGCGCGGCCGCCATCAGGCTCAACACCATGGCATGGCCATCGGTCATCTCCATCACGATGATCATGGCGGTGATCGGCGTCTGGGTGACGGCCGCCAGGAAAGCCGCCATGCCCAGCGCGATCAGCGCTGCCGTGTGCGGCGTGCCGGTGAGCCAGGCCACATCCACCCCCAGGCCGGCGCCCAGCGACAGGCTGGGCGCGAAGATGCCGCCAGGCACGCCCGACCAGGCCGACAGCCACGACGCGGAGAATTTGAGCCAGGTGAACAGCAAGGGCACGTGGCCTTCGGTCGAATCCTGGATCAGCAGCTGTTGCGTGTGATGGTGACCGCCACCCAGCACGTCGGCACCGCCAACCAGGCCGATCACGGCCACCGCCAACCCACAACCTGCTGCGAACCGCACGGGAAAGCGGCGGCGGAACGCACAGAAGCGGTCGGGCAGGCCGGTGAAAGAGACAATGACCAACCGCGCCAGCAGCCCCCCCAGCAGCCCGCTGAGCACCGCAACCAGCAGGCCTGGCAGCAGCAGCGACCAGCCCAGCAGCGCATCCGCGCGCACGCGGCCAAAGTACGACAGGTTGCCGAACGCCGACACCGCCACCAGGCCCGAGACCACGATGGCGGCCAGCATCAGCCCGCTGCTGCGCTGCTCCAGCCGGCGGCTGAGCTCCTCGATGGCGAACACGATGCCCCCCAGAGGCGTATTGAAGGCCGCCGCGATGCCGGCCGCACCGCCAGCGACCAGCAGCTCGCGTTCGCTGATCGCGGTTTTGGGCGAAAGGTAGCGCCGGGCATGGTGCATCACCCCGGCCGCCACCTGCACCGACGGGCCCTGGCGGCCAATGGACAACCCGGCCAGCAGGCCACCCGATACCCCCAGCACCTTGGCCGCACTGTGCCTGAGCGAAACGAAACGGCTGCGCTCGGCGGCTGGCACCTCAGGCGCCAGCGCCGCCATGACCTGCGGCACGCCCGAGCCCGCAGCCTGCGGGCACCAGCGCCGGGTGGCCCAAACCACCCCGGCCGTGACAGCCGGGGTCCAGACCAGCGGTGCCCACCACAGCGCACCGCGCAGGCGCCCGAACACCTCGAAAGCGGCGTCCGACAGCAACGTGAAGCCCACCACCGCCAGCCCCGCCAGCACCGCGAAGCCGATCACCACGGCCCTATCGATCCAGTGGCGCCCGTTGGCGATTTCTTGTCGCACGTTGTGCAGGAAGTCGGGCTCGCGGTTCATCCGTGCCGAGTGTACCGAGCGCCCCCGGGCGGTTTGGGATGGGGCACAATCAACGGATCACCCGGTTTCGGGGCGTCTCTCCCAAGGTAGGTATCCCATGGCATCCGTCAACAAAGTCATCCTCGTCGGCAACTGCGGCCGCGACCCCGAAATCCGTTACCTGCCCTCGGGCCAGGCCGTGGCCAACGTGAGCGTGGCCACCTCCAGCCGCCGCAAGGACAAGAACAGTGGCGAGATGATCGAAGACACCCAGTGGCACCGCGTCACCTTCTACGACCGCCTGGCCGAGATCGCCGGCGAATACGTCAAGAAGGGCCGCCCCATCTACGTGGAAGGCCGCCTGAAGTACGGCAAGTACACCGACCAGGCGGGCGTGGAGAAGAACACGGTGGACATCATCGCCACCGAGCTGCAGCTGCTGGGCGGCCGCGAAGGCATGGGCGGCCCTGGCGGTGACGAGGGCGGTGGTGGCGGCGGCTATGCCCGCCCGGCAGCAGCCCCTCGCGCCGCGGCTCCCGCCGCACCGCGCCAGGCCCCGGCCCAGCGCCCGGCGCCCGCGCCGAGCAGCGGCTTCGACGACATGGACGACGACATCCCGTTCTGAGCGTCGCGCACGCCTCCCCCGCACAAACCCACGCCTGTCGGCGTGGGTTTTTCGTTTCCGGGGCAGGCGCCAAGCCGGGCGGGCCGGGGTCAGCGCCTGCGCTTGTTGTCCTCGACGCCGTGCCCGATCACGCCGCCGATGGCGGCACCGCCCAGGGTGCCCAGGGTGCTGCCGCCAGTCAGGATGGCACCGCCCACGGCGCCGACCCCGGCGCCGATGGCCGCGTTCTGCTGGCGTTGGGAGAGGTTGGCACAGGCTGCCAGCGCGGGCAGCAGGACCAGAATGGCCAGGGGCCGGGCGAGTCGGAGAGTCGGTTTCATGGCGATGTCCTTCTTATGGGTGCGGACGCCACGGCGGCGCCCGGTAGCCCGATTCTTGGAAAGGCCCGCCAATTGCATATGTCTGGGCGTTTCTGAACGTTTCAGCTTTTTTGCTTCCATTTCCCGGCAGAAAGGCGATGAACTGCAAGACAGACGTCACCTTCGCATGTGACAATCTCTAACAGTTTGGGCGTAGCCTGATGATTTCTGCCGCCGGGGACCGATCGCTGCCATGCTGTACACCGAATCGAAAGACAAGAGCGCTGAACTGCTTCGCGCCACGCTGGCCCTGATGAGCCAGCACGACGCGGCCTTCACCCCGGTCACCTACACCGTCTGGTACGAATACGCGGCCGGCATCAATGCCCGGCTCAACCAGGCCATCGAGCACTTCATGCGGACCGAGCCGCGCCTGAGCGACGACACGGTGGCGCGGCTGTACCGCGAGCACATCGCCGGCATCGACGACAAGACCATGGAGCGCATCAGCGGCGACATGCAGCGCGTGATGGCCGGCATGGCCGAGACCGCCGAGCACACGGGCGAACGGGCGGGGGCCTTCGGCGCCCAGCTGGTCGATCTGTCCAAGGCGCTGCTCACCAGCGACTCCGAGCGCCTGGGCCTGCACCTGGGCCAGGCGCTGCAGCAGACCGAGGCGATGAAGAACTCGGCCGCCGCGCTCAAGGCCCAGGTCAGCGCCAGCCGCCTCGAGATCGAGCGGCTGAAAGCCGACCTGCAGCGCGCACGCCAGGACATGTTCATGGACAGCCTGACGCGGGTGCTCAACCGCAAGGGGCTGGACCAGAAGATGGACCAGCTGATGAAGGCGGTGCCGGCCAATGGCCACACCCATGCGCTGGTGATGCTGGACATCGACCACTTCAAGCAGGTCAACGACACCCACGGCCACCTGATGGGTGACCGGGTGCTGACGGGCCTTGGCGAGGTGCTGCGCGCCAGCGTGGGCGAGCCCGGCCACGTGCTGGCGCGTTACGGCGGCGAGGAGTTCGCCATCCTGCTGCCCAATGCCACGCTGGCGCTGGGCAAGGAGGTGGCCGAGCGGGTGCGGCTGCGCACCAAGGCGATGAAGGTGCGCCACAAGACCTCGAACGAGGTGGTGCTCAGCGTCACCGTCTCGGCCGGCGTCGCCACGCTCAAGCCGGGGGAGCCGGCGCACGACTGGATCGCCCGCGCGGACGCGGCGCTCTACCAGTCCAAGGAAAGCGGGCGCGACCGCGTGACGCTGGCGGCCTGAGCGCTCAGGCCGCCAGGCCGTCCGACCAGATCCGGTCCAGGTCGGTGAAGGACCACCGGGCCGGGTTCTCCCGAGCCACGATGCGAACCGAGCCGCCGGGCGCCGAGAGGTCCAGGCGCGTGGGCGGCAGGCGCTCGTGGTGGCGCAGCGAGAAGAACACGCTCACCACCGGCGCCAGCAGCGACCGCGGCGACTGCTCGCAGACCACCGCGAGCTTCTGGTTGCTCAGCCGCACCAGCGAGCCCACCGGGTAGATGCCCAGGCTGCGCACGAAGGCCTGGAACACGGTTTCGTCCAGGTGGGTACGGGTCCAGCGGGCCATGTGGCTGAGCGATTCGGCCGGATCCCAGCCGGCCTTGTAGGGCCGGTTGGAGGTGATGGCGTCGTAGATATCGCAGACCGCGCCCATGCGCGCCATCAGGCTCAGGGCCTCGCCGCCCAGGTGCTCCGGGTAGCCACTGCCGTCCACCCGCTCGTGGTGGTGCAGGCAGACGTCCAGCGCCGCCTCGTCTTGCACGCCGGCGTCGCGCAGCAGCTCCCAGCCGCGCTGCGGGTGGGTCTGGATCAGCACATACTCCGAGTCGTCCAGACGGCCCGGCTTGTTGAGCAGCTGCACCGGCACGGCCATCTTGCCGATGTCATGCACCAGGCCGGCAAAACCCGCCAGCCGGACCTGGCCGGAGTCCAGCCCCAGCTGGCGCGCCAGCGCGATCATGAGCGCGCACACCGCTACCGAATGCATGTAGGTGTAGTTGTCGGCGTTCTTCAGCCGCGCCAGGCTGATCAGCGCCGAGCCCTGGCGCGTGACCGACTCGGAGATGTCCTCCACCAGTCCACGCACCACGGTGGTGTCGATGGCGCGGCCCATGCGGGCCTCGGAGAACATGCGCGTGACCTCCTCGCGCGCGGCCCGGCAGACTCGGGCGGCCTGTGCGAGCTCGTCACGGAAGGTGGTGGGCGGGGCAGGCGGGGTAGCGGCCGGGACGGAAGCCGCCGGAGGGGCCGGCGCGGGCACAGGCACATCGGGCGGCAGCGCATCCACGTCCAGCCCCAGCCGGGTGTCTATCCATACGTGGGCGACGCCGCTGTCGAGGATGCGGCGCAGGTCCTCGGGATCAGTGAGCAGGAAACGGGAGCGCCAGAAGGGGTGTTCCAGCCATGCCCCCTCGAAACCGTCCACGTACATGCCCAGCGTCAGCTGGGCGACGTGCACACGTTTTCGCATCGGGCGCCTTCCGGGCCCCTTGGGGCGGGGTTCAGCGCACCAGCATCACCGGCACGCCGCAATGGGCGATGACCTTGGTGGCCACCGAGCCCATGACCAGGTTGCCCAGCGCGCCGTGGCCGTGCGAACCCATCATCAAGAGGTCGAACTTGCCGCTGTCGGCCGCCTTGGCGATCAGTTCGCCTGCATGGCCCACCTTGGTCACCACCTCGGGCACGACGCCGTGGCGCTTGAGGAACTTCAGCACGGGGTCCATCACCTTGGCGGCTTCCTCGTCGTGGTACTGCTTGGCCACGTCGGCGCCAACGGCAGCGCGCGCGCGGGGGGGCAGCGGAGCCTGCACGTTGATCAGCGTGAACTGGTTCTGGCCCCCGAACATCTCGATGTGGGTCGCCAGGTAGGCCAGCATCTTCTTGGTGTAGGGACTGCCATCGACGGCCAGCAGGATCTTCATGTGCGTGCTCCGTAAGGTGAGGGAATGCCGCGAGTGTAGCGGCGCGCGTTTGCCGCCAGTTGCGCCACGTCAAGTCCGCTGCACGGCCCACACGCCCTGCGGCAGGAAGGCGGACTGCTCACCCTTGTCCGCGTAGCCCAGCGGGTTGGCCACCACGCGGCAGCGGCCCACGCGGTAGTCGTGCGGGCAGTGCAGGTGCCCGTGCAGCCAGAGGTCGGCCAGCGGCAGCAGGTCATCCAGCGCGTTGCAAAAGCCCGCGGTGCCGGCGTTGACGCCGTAGCGTGGGTCGGCACTGCGCAGGCTGGGAGCGAAATGCGTGACCACCACGGTCGGGCCGCCGAACGGCACCGCCAGCGCGGCGCGCAGCCAGCGCTGCGACTCCAGCCCGAGCTCCCGCATGGCTTCGGCGTCGAACAGCGTGCCGCGCCAGCGCCCGTTCATGCGGCGCAGGTAGTGGTTGGCGGCGCGGAAGGCCTTGTGGCGCAGCAGCAGCGCCTGCGGTGTGTCGCCCAGCTCGGGCTCGCCCAGGGCGTCGTAGTCGCTCCAGAGCGTGCAACCGATGAAGCGCACGCCGTCCAGCACCACGGTCTCGCGTTCCAGCCAGACGATGCCCAGCCGCTCGCAGGCCTCGCGCAGGCCGGCGTGGGTGCGGTCGACGTCGAGCGCGTCGTACTCGTGGTTGCCGGGCACGAACAGCACCGGCACCGGCCAGCCCGCGTGTTCGGACAGGGGCGAGAAACGGCGCAGGCCCCAGTCGGGCTCGGCCATGCAGGATCCGTCGCGGCGCAGCTGGTAGGAGCCGATGTCGCCGGCCAGCACCAGCAGGTCGGCGTCGGGCGCGGGTGTGGGCTCGAAGCCAGGGTTGGCCTCGAGGTGCAAGTCGCTGAGCAGCTGGATCTTCATGTAGGGGTCAGACTCAGGTGTGCGGTGCGGGCCACGGCCTCGCGCAGCCAGCGGTGGGCGCTGCTGGCCTGGGCCTGGCGGTGCCACAGCGAATCGACATGCACCGCCGGCACGTCCAGCGGCAGCTCGCGCAGCACCAGCTCGTCGGCCATGCCGGTGGCGGGCACGAAGTGGCGTGGCAGCACGGTCAGCAGGTCGGACGAGGCCACCACCAGCCCGGCGGTGAAGAACTGGTTGACGGTCAGCACCACGCGGCGGCGGCGCGAGACGGCGGCCAGGGCCTCGTCCACGAAGCCCACCGGCCGGCCGGAAAAGCTCACCAGCAGGTGGCGCGCGGCGCAGTAGACGTCAAGCGGCAGCTCGCCGCTGGCCAGCGGGTGGCCGCGGCGCATCACCACCACGTATTCGCCGTCGTACAGGCGCTCGTGCTGGAAGGCGGCGGTCTGGTCCTGGTGGTGCTCGGCGCTGAGCTCGGCCACCACGCCCGGGAAGTGGCCGATCGCCAGGTCCACCGCGCCCGACTCGAGCTGGCTGCGCGGGTCGCGCGTGGTCAGTGGCACCACGCGCAGGTTCACGCCCGGGGCCTCGCGCGCGAGGATGTCCACCAGCCCGGGGATCAGCTTGGCGGCAGTGGCATCCGCCATGGTGAGCACGAACGCGTTCTGGGCCAGCGCCGGGTCGAAGGCGCCGGGCGCCAGCGCCTCGCGCAGCCCTTGCAGCGCGTCGCGCACCGCCGGCCACAGCGCCAGGGCGCGCGGCGTGGGCTCCACGCCGTAGCCGGCGCGGTGCACCAGCTCGTCGCCCAGCAGATCGCGCAGCCGGCGCAGTGCGTTGCTGACCGCCGGCTGCGTCATGGCCAGGTTGTGCGCGGCGCGGGTCAGGTTGCGTTCGGCCATCACCTCGTCGAAAACCCGCAGCAGGTTCAGGTCGAACGTCCGGAAGTTCACTTCATTCATAACAACTGTGAATATAAGTCATCACAAAAATAAAGTGGATAAACTTCAGGGTTAACCCTAGTATTCACCTGTCGCCTCGCAGTGAGGCGTCCATTGAAGGAGTTCGTCATGAACAGTATCGCCACCACCCCCGCTCAAATGGCCGGCGCGGCCCGCACCGGCACCACCTCCCGCCAGCCGGTTTCGCCAGGCAGCGTCAAGGGCCTGGCGGCCATGTTCCTGGCCGCCGCGGTCGCCGCCCTGGTGGTCGTCGCCGACCGCGTGATCAACACCTGGGGCGACGAGCACCTGTTCTACGCCTGGGTCGTGCTGTGGGCCGTGGTGTTCGCGGGCATCGCCCTGTTCGCCGGCACCGCGCGCAGCCTGGCGCAGCGCCTGATGCCCGCGCTGGACCGCTGGTCGCAGGCCATCGCCGAAACCCGCGCCGAGATGCGCGTGTGGGAAGCCGCCCAGCGCGACCCGCGCCTGATGCAGGAACTGGTGCTGGCCCGCCAGCGCGCAGCCGATGAAGCCGATTTCAGCGAGGCCCTGTCGCCCCTGGGCGCCGAGCCCGCCGAAGCGGCACCGGCCTTCGAGGCCACGGCCGACGGCAAGGTCAAGATGCTCGGCGGCCGCGCCTACAACCTGTACTACATCTGACCCGGTCCGGTCGCCCCATGAAAAAAGCCACCGCATGCGGTGGCTTTTTCTTTGGCCCGTTCCCGGGCCCTCAGGGCCGGCGCCCCAAGCCTCAGGCGGCCAGGCGCTGCTCGATACGGGCTTTGGTGTCCACCAGCGCCTGCGGCAGGTGGTAGGCCAGCTGCTGGAACAGCTCGGCATGCAGGCCGAGTTCCTGTTGCCAGGCGGCCTTGTCGATGGCGGTGACGGTGTCGAACTGGGCCTGGCTGAAGTCCAGGCCGCTCCAGTTGATGTCGGCGTAGGTCGGGCTGACGCCGAACACGTGCTCGGTGCCTTTGCCCTGGCCTTCGATGCGGTCGATCATCCACTTGAGCACGCGCATGTTCTCGCCGAAGCCGGGCCAGACGAACTTGCCGTTGGCGTCCTTGCGGAACCAGTTGACGCAGTAGATGGCGGGCAGTTTGGCGCCGCTGGCGGCCAGCCTGGCGCCCAGGTCCAGCCAGTGCTGGAAGTAGTCGCTCATGTTGTAGCCGGTGAAGGGCAGCATGGCGAACGGGTCGCGGCGCACCACGCCCTGGGCGCCAAAGGCGGCGGCGGTGGTTTCGGAGCCCATGGTGGCGGCCATGTAGACGCCTTCGGTCCAGTCGCGCGCCTCGGTCACCAGCGGCACGGTGGTGCTGCGGCGGCCGCCAAAGATGAAGGCATCGATGGCCACGCCCTCGGGGTCGTCCCAGGCCGGGTCGAGTGCGGGGTTGTTGGTGGCGGCCACGGTGAAGCGGGCATTGGGGTGGGCTGCCTTGGCGCCGGTTTCCTTGGCAATCTGCGGCGTCCAGTCCTTGCCCTGCCAGTCGATGGCGTGGGCGGGCGCATCGCCCATGCCTTCCCACCAGACGTCGCCGTCGTCGGTCAGCGCGACGTTGGTGAAGATGACGTCCTTGTCCAGGCTGGCCATGCAGTTGGGGTTGGTCAGCGTGTTGGTGCCGGGGGCCACGCCGAAGTAGCCCGCCTCGGGGTTGATGGCGTAGAGCCTGCCGTCGGCGCCGGGCTTGATCCAGGCGATGTCGTCGCCGATGGTGGTGACCTGCCAGCCCTCGAAGCCCTTGGGCGGGATCAGCATGGCGAAGTTGGTCTTGCCGCA